>CALGUJ010000263.1 GCA_937902055.1 uncultured Pelolinea sp. | reverse complement strand
CGTTCTTGGTGATGGAGTAAACGTTGAATGATGCGGTTTCGTAAAGTTTACGGACTTTCTCCTGGGTGCGTTCGGGATGGCAGGTGATGGCGTTGCGGCCCATCACGGCGTAACCGCCATCACCTTTGAACATTTCGGCGGAGGCGTCGTTCATTTCGATAACCGTGCCCTTTTCATCCGTAACCGTGATCGCGCCGGGAAATACTTTATACCAATCGTGTTGTTCCATGATCCTCTCCGTGTGCCTGTAATAAACGCATATTATAGCCGATGATTCTTTTACGAATTATGGACCGTTGGTGATATTGCGCGCCAAATTGCCTGACCAAATTCCGCGGATTATGGTTTAATATAAAGCAGTTTCACGCGCAATCGTTATTTCAAATTTACAGGCAAGTCTATTGTCTTTAATATTAATTTAAGGAGTGATTAATGGATAACGAAAAGCGCAAGAAATTAACCCTCGACAGCCGGATGGTCTTCTATCCGCCCGAACCCGGCTCCATGTCGATCAGCGACCCGATCTACATGGCCAGCAATTTCCAATATACCGAAGAAATCTATAACCGCGTCCTTGACGGCGCGCGTAAGGAAGTCAATATTTATTCGCGCTGCGGCAATCCGAGCGAATATAAATTCGAAGAGCAGATGATTTACATCGAAAATGGCGATAGCTGCCTGGCGGTTGCCTCCGGCATGGCTGCGATTGCCATCACGCTCTTCGGCTTGCTGAAGAGCGGCGACCACATCGTGTCGGACTGGACCACCTACAGCACCACGCACGAGTTCCTCGATCACCGCTTTACCGATTTCGGCGTCGAAACCACTTTTGTGGATTCATCCAATATCGATATGGTGCGCCAGGCGATCCGTCCCAATACCAAGGCGATTTACTTCGAGACAATTGCCAACCCGACCATGAAAATCTCGGATATCGAAGCGATCGTTAAACTTGGGCACGATAAAGGCATTATTGTGATCTGTGACAACACTTTCGCCAGCCCGTACGTCTTCCGGCCGCTGGATTGGGGTGTTGACATTGTCGTGGAAAGCGCCACCAAGTTCATCGGCGGGCATAATGACGCTTTGGGCGGTGTAATTGTGGTTAAATCGAAGCTTTTACCCCCCGATATCATCGAAAAGATCCGTTGGTCGACCCTCACCAAGCTGGGCGGAGCGCTTTCACCCTTCAATGCCTGGCTGCTGCTGCGCGGCATCCAGACCTTGCACGTTCGCGCGGAACGCATGTGCAGCAATGCGATGATCCTTGCCAAATACCTGGAAACCCATCCCCAGGTGCAGAAGGTGTGGTATCCGGGCTTGCCTTCGCATCCTCAACATGAAATTGCCCGAAAATTGATGCCGAAGTTCGGCGCCATGCTTTGCTTTGAAATTGGCGATGAAAAAGCAGCGGTACGCGTGTTGGACGCATTGGAATTATGCACTTTCGGCGCCAGCCTGGGCGGCGTGCGCACCACCACGCAGGTGCCGGCTACCATGGCATTCCTGGATGTACCGCCGGAACAGAAGAAGTTGATGAATATCCGCGACGGCATGATCCGCATCTCGGCCGGCCTGGAAGACCCGCAAGACCTGATTGCCGATTTCGAGCAAGCCCTGAAGAAAATATAGTTCCTGCGTGAAAAAAAGAAAAAGGATAAATGGACAGATGAGATTGTATGACATTTATCCTTTTTTCCTTAAAAATTGTTGAAATGAACCCGAAATCCTGATAATATCATCATAACGATTGCGCAAACGTATTTCTCGGAGGGCACGATTTCAACGATTAAAGAGGTTGCTGAACAAGCAGGTGTATCCGTTTCGACCGTCAGCCACGTCATCAACAACACGCGCTACGTTAGCGAAGAGTTGAAAACCAAGGTGTTGACGGTAATGGAAAGCCTCGATTACCAGCCCAACAGAATTGCCCGCAGCCTGCGGAAAAAACAAACCAGCTCGCTGGGCCTGGTTGTTGCCGATATCACCAATCCCTTTTATACCGAAATTGCCTGGAGTGTTGAATATCTCAGTTACCTGCAGAAATACACCATGATGCTGTGCAGTTCCGACGGCGATCCAGAGAAAGAACAATTCTATATTCACCAACTCTCACAATGGCAGGTGGACGGTATTATTTTGGTATCGTCCTCCATCATGCCATTGCAGCTCGTCCCAACCAGCCCCGGCAATATACCGATCATCCTGATCGATCACGATTGCCCCGGCTACGATTTCGACACGGTGATCATCGATGATTACTTTGCCGGAAAAATCGCCACGGAACATTTGGTGCAGCTTGGTCACAAACGCATTGCCTGCATCACCGGCTCGAAGGATATCATTCCCAGCCACAAACGTGAATTCGGCTACGAGGCGGCTTTACGTGAAAACGGCCTTGAATTCGACCCTGCCCTGGTGGTGAGGGGCGACTTCAACATTATCAGCGGTCTCAACTGCGCCAACCGTTTGCTGGAAATGGAGAACCGCCCAACCGCCATTTTTGCCTGCAATGACCTGATGGCAATGGGCGTGATGCAATCCGCTTTTAAGCACGGTTTGCGGATACCTGAGGATCTCTCAGTGGTTGGCTTTGACGATATTTATTGGTCAAAATACACCACGCCGCCGATGACCACGGTAAAATTGCCTATTCATCAAATGGCGGAAGAAGCAGTTAATTGTTTCATCGACCGGATGGAAAATCCGAACAGGGCTTGCCGCACGGTCACGCTGGAAGTGCAACTCGAAAAACGCGGTTCAACCGGACCGTTTGAGAAAACCATATCATGAATGATGGAATCATCTTTTTTCTCAATGGTTTTATGATTCTGAGAAAGACGGAGGAGGTGGTTGCTGAAAGAAATTGATTAACGTTAATTGAAATAGCGGTAAAAGTAAAAACAAAAATTCTCGAGGAGAAAAAATGAACGCAAAAAAGTTAACCATTTTAAGCCTTTTGTTAGTTGGCGCTTTATTGTTAGTCGCCTGCGGTGGCGCTGCTGCTGCACCCGCCGCTGAAGAAGCTGCCCCGGCCGAAGAAGCTGCTGCTGAAGAAGCCGCCGCGCTGCCGGTACCTGCCGAAACCAAGGTCATCCATGTTGTAAACGGAACCCTGGGCGATAAATCCTTCACCGATTCCGCTCACCGCGGTTTGACGAAGGCCGCCGAAGAGTTCGGTTTCGAACTGGTCACCAACGAAGCCGGCACCGATCCCGCCAAATGGGAACCCGCCTTCCAGGATGCTGTTCAGGATCCCGATTCCGATGTTATCCTGATCGCCTCCAGCGACCTGATCCCCGTTATGCTCGAAGTTGCTCCTGAATATCCCGAGAAAACCTTCATCATCTTCGACAACCCCATTGATTTCACCGCCGGTGATTACAAGAATGTCTATGCCATTCAATACAAACAGAACGAAGGTTCATATCTGGCCGGTTTGTATGCCGGTTTGATGAGCGAATCCAAGATGGTCGGCGCCCTCGGCGGTATGGATATCCCGGTCATCAATGACTTCATGGTTGGCTACAAGCAAGGCGCCATGGATGCTGGAATCCCCGAAGAGAACGTCCTCGTTCAATATGCCAGCGGCTGGAGCGATCCTGCCAAGGGTAAAGAACTCGCCCTCACCATGTACCAGCAGGGTGCGGATGTTGTCTTCCAGGTTGCTGGCGGCACCGGCGAAGGTGTCTTCTACGCAGCTCAGGAAGCCGGCAAATGGGCATTGGGCGTCGATTCCGATCAATATGCGATCGAGAACGAAACCAATCCTGAACTCGCCAAAGTTATTTTGACCTCCATGCTGAAGAACGTGGACAATTCCCTGTACCGCGCAATGAAGATGTACTTCGAAGGTACCGTACCTGTCGGCACCAACGAGAACCTCGGTATTACCGAAGGCGGCGTTGGTTTGGCTTACAATGATTACTACGAAGCCATGACCCCGCAGGAAGTCAAGGACAAGATCGCCGAAGCGCAAGAGAAAGTTACCGCTGGCGAAATCACAATCAGCACCGTTTTCTAGACAGAGCTAATGAAGGGCAGGGAGTTCTCCCTGCCCTTCACGCTATTTCCTGATTTAGGAGAGTAACCATGAAGCCGATAGTTGAAATGAAAAATATCGTAAAGATTTACGATAATGGCGTAGTAGCAAATAATGGTGTGAATTTTACGGTCAACAAAGGGGAAATTCACGCCCTGGTTGGTGAAAACGGCGCAGGTAAATCCACCCTGATGAAAATCCTGTATGGTATTGAACAACCAACAGAGGGCGAGATCATCATTGACGGGCAGAGTGTTTCGTTTAAATCCTCTCTGGATGCGATTGACCACAAAATCGGAATGGTTCACCAGAACTTCATGTTGGTTCCTTCATTTACTGTTGCAGCAAATGTTGTGCTGGGCAATGAACCGATCAAAAATGGATTTATTGATAAAGACCAGGTACTTAAAGTAACCAAGGAATTATCAGACCAATTTGGCCTTTTTGTTCAACCGGATGCAATTGTCGACGGTATCAATGTTGGTCAGCGTCAACGCGTTGAAATCTTAAAAACCCTTTATCGCAAAGCCGAAATTCTGATTTTGGATGAGCCTACCGCAGTATTGACCCCGCAGGAAACCCAGGATCTTTTTAAAGCCATTCGCACGTTGGTGCATCAAGGCAAGACAGTCATTTTCATCACCCATAAACTGCGCGAAGTGAAAGAAATCTCTGACCGCGTGACTGTCATGCGGCATGGCAAAATGATCGGCACCGTGGATACCAAGGACGTCACCCGCGAACAAATGGCGAACATGATGGTAGGTCGCGAAGTTTTCCTGAACATTACCAAACCCCCCATGAAGCGCGGTGAAAAACGCATGGAGATCCAAAATATCTCCTATATTTCCGAGACCGGTCGACCTGTCCTGCAAGACGTCAGCTTTAACCTCTATGCCGGAGAAATTTTGGGTATTGCCGGCGTGGAGGGCAACGGACAAACCGAGTTGGTGGAAGTCCTTACGGGTTTGAAAAGATCCGCAGGCGGCCAGGCATTTGTCAAGGGAAAGAGTGTTTTGGACCATACTCCCCGTGAAGTGCGTCAGCAAGGGGTTGCCCACATTCCTGAAGACCGTCTAACCAACGGCGTGGCGCTCAAGGAATCCATCGAAGAAAACCTGATCGTCGACCGTTATTTCAGCGCCCCATATAAAAAAGGAATGATGCTGGATTACCGCTTGATCGAAAACAAAGGAAAAGAATTGATCAAGCAATTCGGCATTCTGACACCGAACGGAAAACTACCGGTGGAATCCCTCTCCGGCGGAAACATGCAGAAAGTGATTGTTGCCCGCGAGTTTTCCTCCAACCCCTTTGTATTAATTGCTTCCCAGCCCACCCGCGGTATCGACGTGGGCGCGACAGAGTTCATTCGCGAAGAATTGGTGCGTTTGCGCACAGCAGGCTGCGCGGTGCTGCTTGTATCTGCGGACCTGAGCGAAGTCATGAGTCTGTCGGATCGCATTGTCACCTTGTATGAAGGCAAGATCACCGGTGTATTTCCCGATGCCGCCAAAGTTGGCGAAGATGAACTGGGTCTCTACATGTTGGGCATCAAGCATCAAACTAACGAAGAGATGGAGAAATTCCTATGAAATCTTTCTTTGAATCCAAAGGTTTCCGCGAATTATTGCGCATTGTGTTGGCTGTTACCATCGGCCTGGCATTGGGATTCATCATCACGTTGTTCGTTTCCAAGGATCCCGTTGGCGCGTATAAATCATTCTTGTTGGGCCCAATCTCCCGTTTGAACCGCATCGGCGACTGGCTTGAAGAATCCCTGACGTTGATTCTGTTGGGTTTGGTGATTTGCATCGTTTTCGGCGCCAGCCAATGGTACATCGGCGTGGAAGGCCAGATGGTGCTGGGCGCGATGGCTGCCGGATGCGTGGCGTTGTACGTACCTGTACCGCCCTTGCCGCGTATCATTCTGGCTTTTCTGGCGGCCATGCTCGTTGGCGCTCTATGGGGACTTATCCCTGCGCTATTAAAAGCTTACTATAATGCCAATGAGTTGGTAACGTCATTGATGATGAACACGGTTGCTTTGAAGGTTTTCGAATATATCTTAAAAACCTTCATCATGACACCGAAATCCCGTTCCATCAGCTCTGAATTGATTGAAAAACCTTTCCGCCTGCCGACTTTCATCCCGAACCTGCCATTCTTGCAGGGTATCCGTGAGATATGGATGAAGCAGACCAGCGTTACTGTTATGGTTTATATCGTGATTGCCGCAGTGATTATCGTCTACTACCTGCTTTACAAAACGCCTTTTGGTTATGAACTGCGCACGGTTGGCTTGAATACCAAGTTTGCCCATTACGGCGGCATCAACGTGAAACGCACCATCATCATGTCAATCCTGGTCAGCGGTCTGGTTGCCGGTTTGGCCGGCGCCCACCTGACTCTGGCGATCCATAACAAGATCATTTCCAACATGACTTCCGGCTTGGGCTTTGAAGGAATCAACATTGCAATCCTGGCGGGCAATAATCCGTTGGGTGTTCCGATTGCCGGTCTACTGTACGGTTACTTGCGGGCCGGTTCGGACGTGATGGAACGCAGTTCGGATGTATCCAGAGAATTGGTGTTTGTCATTCAAGCAATGGTTTTGTTGTTGGTCACCGCTGAAAGATTGCTCCCAACCATTCAAAAACGCGTTGCGGACATCAAAGAAAACAACGAGAATGGTACCAATGGCAAACCCGATGTAAAGAACGTGAAGGAAGGAGACAGCCATGTCGCTTGAAACTGTCATTCGTAGTATCTTCAGCACGCTATTCCTGGCGAGCGTGATTCGCATCAGCACGCCGATCATTTTCCCGGCCATGGGTGGTCTAATCGCAGTTGTTACCGGTGTTCCCAACATGGCGTTGGAAGGCATCATGAATGTGGGCGCATTTGTCGGAGTAATGGTTTCGGCTTACACCGGCAACGTTTGGCTGGCTATTCTGGCAGGTATCGTCGCCGGCGTTTTGATGGCGTTGCTCCTGGGATTGTTCCACATCTATTTCAAGACCAACCTGTTTATCGGTGGTTTGGCTGTGAACCTGATGGCGTCCGGTGGTACGGTATTCCTGCTGTACATCATGACGGGCGATAAAGGCAACTCAGCCAGTGTGAAAAGCCTTTCGGTTCCCAACTGGGATATTCCCCTAATCAAGGATATTCCCTTCCTGGGAGATGTCATCAGCGGGCATCCGGTTTTCACGTACCTGGCATTCCTGTCGGTTATCCTGGTTTACATCTTCCTTTACCGCACGCGTTTCGGCACTCACCTGCGGGCTGTCGGCGAGAATCCTGAAGCCGCGACTACCCTGGGTATCGACGTGAAAAGATCGCGCATGATCGCATTGGCGATCAGCGGCGTGTTCGCTGCACTGGGCGGCATGAACCTGTCCATGGCCTACCTGCAATTCTTCCAGAAGGAAATGGCGGCAGGCAGAGGCTGGATCGGCATCGCTGCCGTCCATCTGGGAGCAAGGAAACCCTTGGGTGTGCTGCTCGCGTCCATCTTATTTGGCTTTGCGGATGCGGTCTCCAACCAATTGGGTTCTTTGAATATCCCATCCCAATTGGTCCAAACCATTCCTTACGTCACAACCGTGGTTGCTTTGGCGGTCTTTGCCATCCAGCAGCGCCAGGCATCACTTGAACGTATGAAACGGTATCAGAAAGAGCATATGGAAGCCATTTCAGCGCACGCTTCCAAGGCAGAATAACCAAACGCAAAGGTAATCATATGGCAAAGAAGCTCATCCGGAATTGCGACTTGCTCAGTTTTACCAGCGGCAAGGCTGAGGTGGTTCCGGGTCAAGATGTTTTGATCGATGATTGCCGAATCCAGACAATTCAAAAAACCGGAACGCTTGCACCTGAAGCGGAAACCGAGATCATTCCAGCGGACGGCCTCCTGGCCGTCCCTGGTTTCATTAACACCCATGCGCATGTACCGATGGTGTTGATCCGCAATCTGGCGGAAGACGTCACCCCCACTGAATGGTTCAACGATTACATCTGGCCGATGGAATCCAACCTGACCGAGGAGGATGTCTATTGGGGGGCGCAGCTCGGGATCGCGGAAATGATCGAAAACGGCGTAACCTGTGTGGCCGATCATTATTTCTACGTCGACCGAATTGCCGAGGTGGTGCAGCAGAGTGGCATCCGCGCCAACCTGACCTGGGCAGTCTTCGGGCACGAAGGCGAAGCAAAAGTTGATGAGACGATCGATTTCATTAATCGCTGGCAGGGTAAGGCCGACGGGCGTATCACCACCTATCTTGGTCCACACGCGCCTTATACCACCAGCCCTGAGTTTCTGCAGATGTGTGCTGAAAAAGCCAAGAAGATCAACACCGGCATCCACATTCATGTCTCCGAAACAGCCCCCCAGGTTGAATTGAGCCTGGAGCAGTACGGCATCACGCCGGTAAAACAACTGCAGGAAACCGGCATCTTCGAAGTCCCGACCATTCTGGGACATTGTCTTTATCCGCGCGAAGGCGATTTCGAGATCCTCGCGGCGGCAAACACCGGCATAGCCCAGGCGCCTAAAACTTACATGAAGCACGGCATGGGCATGGCGCCAATCGAAAAGTACCTGGAATACGGCATCCCGATCGGTATGGCAACCGATGGGCCGGCCAGCAACAATACGCTGGATATTATGGAACAGATGCGTTTGATGGCTTTATTCACCAAACTGATGACTTCCGATCCAACCCGTATGAAAATGGAACAGGTTTTGGATATCGCTTTTCGTTCCAGCGCCAAGGTGATGCACCTGGACGGCCAGATCGGCGAGATCAAAGCCGGCTGCCTGGCGGATATCGCCTTGCTGCGGCAGGACGGTTTATACGCTTCGCCCAAGGCTAACCCCATGGCGGCGTTGATCTACTGCATGCGCGCTTCGGACGTGGATACCGTTTTATGCAACGGTAAAGTGCTGATGCAGGGTCGCAAGTTATTGACAATGGATAAAGAGACGATCCGCAAAGAAGTGCAAAGCCGCCTTAAACGCATGAGTCAGCGCGTACCCGGCACAGCCATTGCTTTCTACCCTACCTAAACATTACAGTTAATCAAGGATAATTATGAAACAAAAAGTGATCATGGATGTCGATACCGGCTGCGACGATGCAGTAGCCATGCTGCTGGCGGGCCACCACCCCAACATGGAACTGGTCGCAGTGCTGCCGGTGCACGGCAACGCCCCCTTAACCCAAACGCTCGATAACTCCCTGCGGCTGCTCTGCGCAGGCAAACTGGAGCACGTGCCGGTTTACACCGGCGCCAGCCATCCGCTGATCGGGCCTATTTTGGCCGGAGACGGCGATCAGGTCATCAAGCTGCCTTTCCCGGAACCCACCATCAAACCCCAGCCCAAGCACGCAGTCAACTTCTTGATCGATTACTATATGAGCGGGGAGGGCAAGGACACTATTTACATGCCCATCGGGCCGCTGACCAACCTGGGTTTGGCGCTGCGCATCGAACCCCGTCTGAAAGAAAAAATTCCTCAAATCGTGACCATGGGCGGCGCATACGCGACCTCGTTCGCCGAATTCAACATCAAGGCCGATCCCGAAGCCGCTTTTATCGTTTACAGCGCAGGTATTCCGATCAAGATGATCGGTCTGGAGGTGACGGATGTCGCCAAGGTGATGCAGAAAGACGTGGACAGCATTCGCAAGATCCAGACACCCTGGGCGATCGCCGCAGCGGACGTGATGGATATTGTAGTGGATATCCACACCAAACACTTCGGGCACGAAGGCGGCATCATCTTCGATGCCTGCGCGGTGGCGGCAGTGATTGAACCATCGGTGGTGAAAACCGCACCGATGCACATCGACATCGAACTGACCGGTACGAACACACGCGGCTGTACAGCCGTAGCCTCCCGATTCCATGGGAGCGGCGAAAAGAACGCCAACGTGGATGTGGGCATCAGCATCGACCGCGAGCGTTTCATCGAGATCATGCACGAAAGCCTGAGATAAGCAGAAGGGACCAAATGGCCGAGATCACCTATTTCGAATCCGGAGGAGCACAAAATAGCGAAACCGTAATCAAGATCGCCCTTGCACGCTATCAACAAGGTGGAATCGACGCGGTCGTGACGGCATCCAGCTATGGCGAAAGCGCGAAACAAGCCGCCCAAGTATTTGCGGGCAGCGGAGCGAAGCTGTTGGTGGTCGGAGAAGTGCTGGACGGGCAACAGAGCCCGAATGCCGCGATTTGCGCGGAGCTGGCAGCGCAGGGGCATCGCGTGCTATGGGGCACACCGCTGGGCGCCATGAGCACTTTCACGCGCGACCAGACGGCTGCGGTGGTGGCAGATTGCTACCGGCGGGTGAGCGAGGGATTCAAGGTGGTGTGCGAAATTGTACTGATCGCGACCAGCCAGGGATACCTGCAAACCGGGCAGAAGGTGCTGGCGATGGCCGGCACACACCGCGGGTTGGATACCGCGGTGGTGGCCAGCGCGGCGGCTTTCAACGATTTCAAAGAATTTGAAATCAATGAAATTTTGTGCAAGCCATATCGAAGAAATCGCCAATAGCTTTGGACTTTTCACGAAAACTGAAATTGAACAGAGCTGAAGGAAGCCTGTTCAATTTTTTTACCATGACGAGATACCTATGCAAAAAGAAAATGAGGTAAGCAATAATTTGAAAAAGGAAAAAATCAACCCGGTCGTTCTGCTGCGAACGATCTACCACACCACCGCGCATTTTTCCAACGACGTGTTCCTGGCGTTCTTCGCGCCAACCCTGCCAGTGCTGATCACGCAGATGCACCTGCTGAAAGTGCAGGCAGGCATCCTGAACCTGGGGCTGGAATTGACCGCGCTGAGCATGCCGCTGGTGGGACGGCTGGCGGACAAGAAGGACATCCGCAAGTTCATGATCCTGACGCCGGCCATCACAGCGTTATGCATGAGCTCCTTAACCCTGATCCCTAATTTTTATGTCTTGTTCCTGGTGCTGCTGGTGGGCGGATTAAGCATTTATTTTTATCACGCCATCGGCCCGGCGGACATCGGGCAGGTGAGCGATAAATCGCTGGGAAGCATGATGGCGATCTGGAATATTGCCGGGCAGGTGGGTTTCATGATCGGCCCTTTGGTGATCACCGCTATCCTGGCCAATTCGCACGCGAGCTGGATACCGTTTCTGTTCCTGGCAGGCCTGGCGCTTTCGGGCCTGTTGTACGTGTTATGGAACAAGCTACCCAAGGAGACCCCACGCGCGGATGGGGCGGCGAACCCGCAGCGTAAGCTGGACGACGCGGCGAAGGCCTTCATCATCCGGCAATTCATTCCCATCGTGGGAATCAATATTGCCAGCTCGCTGCTGCGCTCCAGCGCCTATGCCTACCTGCCGATCTACATCGTGGAGAAAGGCGGCAGCCTGTGGATGTCGGGTATGGCGGTATCCATCTACTTCGGCGCCGGCATCCTTGGAAATTACATCGGGGGAATCCTCTATGACCGCATCGGTTCCAAAGCGGTGACGGCTATCTCGCTGCTGGGTTTCTCCCTCTCGTTCGCCGTCACTATCTTCGCTGGCGGGATTGTGCAGTTATTGTTGATCGCCGTGGTAGGCACGTTCGCCTTCATGTTGATGCCGACTATGATGGCCATGCTGCAGAAGAACAATCCGCTGGACCGATCGCTGACCAATGGGCTGTTTTTGGGATTCAATTACTCCATTACCGCCTTGGGCAGCGTGGCGACCGGATACCTGCTGGACCACTTCCCGACGTTGAGCGTGTTCATGGTTGCGGCGGGTGTGGCACTGGTATCGCTGATATTCGTGCCCATGCTGGTGGACAATAGCGGAGTGAAGACTGCCGCACCATCCGGCAACTAAAGCACCCAACCACAGGAAGAAGCGAGAGCGCAGATGGTCTGCGCTCTTTTATGCATTATTTTAGCGGAAGACGGATTTCCGTTTCTGCCACAACGGAGGGATCGGCGCCGGGATCGTTGAGGTAATACTCATAAGCGATGCCGGTCGGTTCGTAGCCGTTGGCTTTGGCCCACTCGGTAAGAGCGTCATAAGCCGGGGCGACGGAATCGTAAGGGCCGCGATGGATGGTGGAAACATACTTGCCGGCGGGGATGACGATGCATTTAAGTTCACCCTCGTCCGGGATCATTTTGGATACCGGGAAACCGGCTTCCACATCCAGGGCGGTCATATCCAGGTTGTAATAGGCGCCGAAGGGCATGCCGGCGGGATATTCGCCGAGCGCGGTCAGGCGGGCCATGATAGCGCCATAGGCTTTGCCAAAAAACTCGGGCAACTTTTCCACGGGCAAGACAGCGCGCATGGCCAGGGCGGGCTGGTCGGGCAGGTCCAACAACTTGATATCGTACGTCATGATTTCCTCCAATAGAACTTGTGTACTACATCTTAATTCAGAAGCTTTGGACGGTCAATGGGGGATATTCGAGGGAATGGTAGACGGTTAATTTTCCCATATTCCATAATGGTAATTAATATATTGTTTCTTGTCACGATTGTGATAGAATTAAAACGCTTGTAAAAGTAGTTCTAGAAAGAAAGAAATGTTCTTTTGATTTGGAACAAAATTGTGGTCAAGCTTTAAATCTTTAAGAAAGGAGTTCCAAATCATGTCTGAAAAAGAACAGGGAACCGTTAAGTGGTTCAATGGCTCAAAAGGCTATGGATTCATTGCACGCGACACTGGCGAAGACGTCTTTGTTCACTACAGTGCTATCGTCGCAGACGGCTACCGCACTTTGGAAGAAGGCCAGCGTGTTGAATTCGTAGTCACGCAGGGCGACAAAGGGCCGCAAGCATCAGAAGTTTCACTCGTTAAATAACTTCAGATTTATAACAAAAAGGCGATACGTTTCTTGTATCGCCTTTTTTTGTGTCTAACATTACTTGTTAAAAAACGCGCGAGGAAGCACAAACCGCCGCGGGAGCGAAGAGACGAACATAAGAAGCAATATCTGTGAAATGCTTCCGGATAGCTTCCTCTTGAATACCATCCGGCGCGTAAACCACAAACAAGGCGCCAGCCGCCGCGGGGGAAAGGCGCGTGCGCTGGTCGGGGCCGTAGATCACGCTGGAGATGACACCGGATTGATCGGACATGCACATGTCGTCGAGTTTCAAAGCTTGCGGGCTGCCGTTCATCAGGACATAGGACAAATCCTCGCGGCCGAGGCCGATGGCGAGCGGTGAGGAGAGCGCGGCCAGGTCGTGGCCGGCGGTCAGGAGCATGTTATCCAGCTCAGCCATGAACATGGCCTGCACCAGGGGCAGCGGACGGGGAATGGACCGGCCACCGAAGACGACGGATTCGAGCTGGGACTGAACGTGGTAGGTCTTATCGAATTTTTTATAATAATCCCTATAGGCTTGCAGGACGGGATGCGCGTGCAGGGCGATTTTATCGGCAAAGCGGCGGCGCAGCTTGTCTTCGATGGACAAGGCGGCCTGTTCCAGCGCGGCGCTT
>CALGUJ010000262.1 GCA_937902055.1 uncultured Pelolinea sp. | reverse complement strand
CCCTTACCTGGACGGCTACAAGATCGATCTGAAATGTATGACGGACGCAGCCTACCGCGAACTGGGCGGATCGCTACAGGTGGTGCTGGATACCATCCGATTGGCGCGCGAATTGGGCTTGTGGGTGGAAGTGGTCACCTTGGTCATTCCGGGTTTCAACGACAGCACCGAAGACCTGTGGGAAATGGCGCGTTACCTTAATTCAGTCTCAAGCGATATCCCCTGGCACGTCACCGCCTTTCATCCCATGTACAAACGGCTGGAGTCTTCCGCGACCGATAGCGAAACGCTGCAGCGCGCCGCCGAGATCGGCCAGGAGGCCGGGCTGCGCTACGTGTACGCCGGCAACCTGCCGGGCCGGGTCGGCTCGCTGGAAGACACGCACTGCCCCAAATGCCAAACCGCGCTGATCCGGCGCATGGGCTATCTGGTGCGCGCCAACCGGATCACCTCGCAAGGCGCCTGCCCGGATTGCGGGCAGCCCATCGCCGGCATTTGGTCGTAACAAATTCCTCAAAAACTCCTCAAATCGGAAACTTTTTATTGAATTTTGCGTTAAGTAGATACAGGTACATATATTGCACCTTAATTTGCAGGTCTTATTATTGAAGTGCCGCAGACAGGCTGCCGCGCCGCATTGGAAAACCAATGGGAGGCCTGTCAAAGCAGAAGAGGAGAGCCATGGCTATCTTTGCGAATCTCGTAATTGGATTTCTCGGATTTATTTTTCTGGCCATGAGCCTGTTAGGATTACAGCCACCATCCAAGCAATGAGGATGCGATCTCAACACCCAACGGGAAGGAACGGTTAGCGCGGCAGCCGCGACTGACCGTTGGACAAGGGATCTGGCAAGCCTGAAGCAGGCCGCTGGAACCATATCCGACCCGCCGGGAGCATAAACGCTCCCGGTTTTGGTTTAAAAAGTCAAATTTCTTCCGGTATCAATAAACGAAAGTTTATTCTTCCCGGTTCGAGAAAAGGATCTTGCCATTCTCCATCGATTTTATGCAAGCCAGGGCATGCACGGGAACGTTTAAATAGGCCAGGGCTTCCCGTCCGCCTTCGAATTCTTTCTCGATCAGGGCACCTACCCCCACCAGGGGCGCGCCGGCGGCCTGGATGAGGCGCACCAATCCCATGATGGTCGCACCACTAGCCAAAAAATCATCGATAATCAAAACCGGTTCTTCGCGGGGCAGAAAATCGGGAGACACGATCAACTCGGTCATCACGCCCTTGGTATGCGAAGGCGCAACGGTCAGGTAGACTGTATCCGACATGGTTACGGGTTTCTTTTTGCGAGCGTAGACTACCGGCAAATTCAAATAACGGGCTGTCATCAATGCGGGAGCAATACCGGAGATCTCGGCCGTGAGGATACGCCTGGCGCCCACGCCGGCAAACAGCCGCGCGAATTCTCTTCCGCAGGCTTCCATTAATTCAGGATCAACCTGATGATTGATAAACCCATCGACCTTGAGAATTCCATCCCCCAGGTTTCGAGCTTCTTTTGCGATGCGATCCTCTAATAATTGCATAGACAACTCCGAAAGCATTTTTCAGGCAATTAAACCACAATCCCACCCCTTGCATAGGGGAAACCACTAAACGCTGATGGCGCCGCGAATTTGTTTGGCCATGGCTTGAAATTCAACGGAATAACGGGATTCCTCGCCGCGCGGGCGCGGCAGCTTAACCGGTAAATCCAGCAGCACGCTCGCCGGCCGCTGGCTGAGCACCAGCACGCGGTCAGCCAGCAGCAGGGCTTCCGAGATCGAGTGCGTGATCATCACCACCGTCTTGCGGCGCGCCTGCCAGATGCGCAGCAATTCCGCACCCATTCTCTCGCGCGTCAGCGCATCCAACGAACCAAAGGGTTCGTCCAACAACAGCAGATCGGGGTCCTGGATGAGGGCGCGCGCGATAGCCACGCGCTGGGCCATCCCGCCCGACAGGGATTCCGGCCAGACGTTGGTGAATTCCTGCAGGCCGACCAGTTCGATCAAATCCTGCGCTTTTTGCAGCGCCGCATCCTGCGGCACCCCGCGCAATTCCAACGGCAGCAAGATGTTATCCAGGACGGTGCGCCAGGGCATCAGGTTGCTTTGCTGAAACACCAGCCCCACGCTCAATTGCTGGCTGTCCGTCTTAACCAGTTGACCGCCGGTGGGAGATAATAGCCCCGCCAGCAGCCGCAGCAGGGTGGATTTTCCGCAGCCGGAGGGGCCCAGCACGCATAAAAACTCCTGCGAGCGGACTTCCGCCCGGATATCCCGCAGCACTTCCAGCTCTCCATTCTGGTCATGGAAAGTCATCTGAACGTGCTGGAGGGAAATCACGCTGGCGGTTGAAGCGCTCATGGTCTCACTCGGGTAAATAGGCGTTGCTGTAAGCCGCTGATAATTCCAGCGGATCGGAAAGCAGCCCCATGCGCAACAGCAAGTCCTGCATGTTCTTCCAGGCCTGCGGGTCGCTAAAACCCGGCTGCTCGACCTGCCAGATCTTAATGGAAGCAGCCAGCACCTGGCGCTGAACATCCTGCTCTTCGTGTGTGAGGGAAGCCAGATTGTCCACATATTTTTCGCAAATCTGAAAGGCTTCGTCCGCATGTTCAGCCGTGTAAGTGATACCGCGCGTGAGCGCGCGTACCATCCCGCGCACCAGGTCCGGATCCTGCTCCAGCGTTTTTTCATTGGTGATCAGCCCATTGGCTACCAGGGAAAGGTAATCCGAAACCGGCAGGACGTCGACTTCATAGCCCCTGGCTTGCAACTGGATCGGTTCATTGGTGGTGTAGATATCCACCACATCCACCACCTGATTGGCCAGGGATTCGACCTGGGTATACCCAATCGATTGCAGGGTAACGTCGGCGTCGCTCAACCCGCCGGCATGCAACAGCGCTTCCAGGCCAATATAGCTGGCGCCGTACAATCCCGGCAGCCCTATGGTTTTTCCCTTCAAGTCCTGCGGGGAACGCAGGTTTTGCTCCTTCAGGGCGGCCACGCCCACCGGGTAATCCTCATACCAGGCGGCCACGTACACCACCGGCAATTGCTGGGCGCGCCCCAGCAGCACCTGTTCGCCGGACACGATGGCAAATTGCAGTTCGCCCGAACCCACCAGCGCCACCGAATCGGTTTCCATGTTGTAATCCAGTTCCACCTGGATGTCTTCTTCGGCGAAATATCCTTTTTCAATTGCCACATAGAGAGGAGCAAATTGCACGTTGGGGATGTATCCAAGCGGCAGGCGCACCGCGTTCAATTTTTGGGATGAACAAGCGGATGCCAACAGCATGATGATCCCAACCAGAATTATGTTGAATGTCTTTTTCATCGCAATAAATCCTTCCTTAATCCAGTTTCCAGCGCAGCAATCTCTTTTCCAGCCAAACAACCAGGGAATAAAGCAGCACTGCCAGGCAGACCAGCGTGAGCACACCCACGAAAACCAGGGCGGTATCATACTGGCCGCGCCCAACGTTGATCAAAAATCCCAAACCGCGATCCGAACCCACCAATTCCCCCACCACCGCGCCGATCACCGAAAGCGTGGCGCCGATGCGCAAGCCGCCCAGAAGGATCGGCAAGGCTGCCGGAAGTTCCAACTGGCTGAAAGTCTGCCAGGATGTGGCGCGCATGGAGCGCATCAGATCGCGCAGATTCTCCGGCACGGCGCGCAGCCCCACCACCGTGTTCACCAGCACCGGGAAAAACACCGTCAACGCACAGATCAACACTTTGGAAAAAATTCCCGACCCGAACCAGATCACCAGCAAGGGCGCGATGGCCACCGTGGGCACGGCCTGGCTGGCCACCAGGAAAGGCTGCAGCACGTTTTCCAGGAATTTGGACCTGGCCAGGAGATACCCCAGCAGGCTGGCAAATAAAACTCCACAGGAAAGACCGCACACCACTTCCAGCAAAGTTGCCGCGCTATGCTCCAATAGCGATCCATCCGTCAACGCGCGCACGAACCGTTCAGCCACTTGCGCGGGCGTCGGCAGGATAAAAGCCGGCAGTTGCAGCACCAGCACCAGCAATTCCCACAGCAGCAGGAACAGAGCAATGGTGATCACCACGCTCAACCGTCTGATCCTTCGATTGATTGTTTTTCCAGTTTGCATTATGTATAAAAAAACCTCGAAAACGAACGACGTTTCGAGGCAATTCATAAAAGAAAACCTTCTTTAATATCCGGACTATACCGTCGACCCCGGAATTGCACCGGATCTGCGCATTTCAGCGCTCGTGGGTTATCACCACCGATCGGGAATCGG
>CALGUJ010000261.1 GCA_937902055.1 uncultured Pelolinea sp. | reverse complement strand
CCAGGCATTCCGGCAGAGTCAACCAGAGGAAAAGCCCGCCTTTTGGATGCGTCCAACTCACACCATCCGGCATATTTTCCTCCAGGGTATCCAGCATCACATCACGGCGTTCTTTATACACTTTACGAATCAATTTAACGTGTTCATCCAGAAAACCACCATGCGCTACTTCAAAGGCAACAATCTGATTGAAAGTTGATGTGTGAAGGTCAGTTCCTTGTTTGGCCTGGATCAATTTGGTTATTACGGTCACCGGTGCGATCACCCAAGCCAGACGGATGCCAGGCGCCAGCGTCTTGGAGAATGTGCTCAGATAGATCACATTGCCTGAATAACATTCATTCTGGGAGCGTGTTTGGCTGTCCAAAACGGCCAAGGTGGGCAGGTTTTCACCTTCAAAGCGGAGTTGCCCATAGGGATCATCCTCAATGATCGGAACGCCGTAACGCTCAGCCAATTCGATCAACTTCAAGCGCCGGTCATAGGCTAAGGTAGAACCGGTGGGGTTCTGAAAATTGGGCAGCGCATAGATGAATTTTATCCCGGCGCGAAGGCGGGCTTCGAGTTCGCTGGTTACCATACCGTGTTCATCCAGAGGTACAGTGACAAATTCAGCGCCGTAAGTGCGCCAGGCTTGCAGTGCGCCGATATAGGTAGGGGATTCCACCAATATATGATCGCCGCGATTGATAAAAACCTTACCCAGGAGGTCCAGTGCTTGCTGCGATCCTGAGGTAACCACGATATTCTCAGGAGTGATATTGATCCCGTAACGCGCTGAGTGACGTGCGATCATGTCTCGCAACGGTGCGTACCCATCGGTTGAGCCATATTGCAGGCTGGCAGGGCCGTTATTATCGAGAACACGCAAGCATGCTTCTTTGAATTCCTTTATCGGAAATACCTCGGGAGCCGGCATGCCTCCAGCAAAGGAGATTACGTCCGGGTTTTCCGTGAATTTCAATAATTCCCGGATGGCCGAATTCGACATCCGTTGTGTTCTCTGTGCGAAACGGTGGTCCCATAAAGTTTGCATTCACCAACCTCCTGGTTATGATTAAACCTGCTATTTAGGGAAACGACTTAACACAATAGCTTTATCCGGCAACTGGATTTTCTTTCCCATGATTAATTCCTTGGGAAGGATGCCTTCCATTGCCTGAATATTTTGGTATACGAAAATTTCATTTCCTTCTATCAAATTTGTTTTTTCCACATAAGCCTGGCCTGTCAGGAATTCTTCCTTATCAATGGCGCAGCTGGTGACAAAACCGATCACTTTGCCTTTATCGTTCAAAACAGCATCTCCGGGATGCGCCATACGCACGCGTTTTTCAGCAAAGCGAAAGCGGACCACTTCACTTTTGCGACAATTTTCATTTTCGATAAATGATTGCCGGCCGATGAACCAAGGCTTGTATGTTTTCACATACGATCCAAATCCGGCATCGCCGACTTTCAGGTTAGCGCTTCCGCCCATTTCATGACCATAGAGGGGCAGCCCGGCTTCGGTCCGCAATGAATCGCGGGCGCCTAATCCGCAGGGTTTTAAACCAAGCGGTGTGCCACTCTCAAGCACTTTATTCCAGAATTCCAGGGCTTTCTTCGGATGGATGAATATTTCAAAAGCGGTTTTCTCGCCTGTGTAACCGGTGCGTGACACGATCAGATCCTGGCTATTCCAATCAATGTGGCAAAGCTGGGTGCGTTTCAGCTTTTTCAGACGGGCAATATCCGTTTTGGATAAACCGATTCCGCACAAGATTTCACGCGACAACGGGCCTTGCAGGGCAATGTCCACGCGCATCTCGTCCCCCAGCTTGGGATCGCGCAGGTTCTTCAGGATAACACCTGAACCGTAAGCGCGGACCCAGGGCCGCGCATGATCAACTTTAACTGAACCATCCTTGACTGCATTCAGCCAGGCCCAGTCTTTTTGATCATTGGCTGCGTTAACTACAACCAGATAACAGTCTTTTGCGTGACGATAAACCAGCAAGTCATCCAACACGTTGGCGTCGGGATCGAGGAAGTGGGTATATAAAGACTCACCGATCGCCAGCGAAGCGATGTCATTGGCGCAGACACTATCCAGGAAAGCCAGGGCATCGGCGCCTTCAGCCTGATATACGCCCATATGCGAGACATCGAATAATCCGGCTGCATTGCGCGTAGCCATATGCTCTTCAAGCACCGAAGAATACCAAACCGGCATATCCCATCCGGCAAAAGGCACCATTTTGGCACCCAATTCTATGTGACGTTTATGAAGCACTGTTTCTTCTACGGCAGTATTTTCATTCCGTTTCCAGGCAAAATCGGGCAGGGAATCGCCTTTCGACAAATCCAGATGATCCATCCCGATAAAATACGGTTTGCTATTTGAAGAATCAATATCCTTTATTTTTCCTGGTTGGGATTTGAAACCCGGCTTAACGATAAACGGTCCAGGGATACGTTTCAGCAGGTCTTCATCAAAAATAATAAAACCATCAGAAAGGTCGCGCAGCCAGGCGGCTGCCAGGGAAGCTTTCCCCGATGATACGCCGAGCAGATAGTGGTCTTCGTCCACACAAGATAGCGTTGCCGGAACAGGATCTTTAGCGACCATCAAGGTGGTCGATTGACTTTCACCAACCTGGATATTCTCGATGTTGTTGCTGAAAACGAAGTTCAAAACCTGGCGGATGTGATCGCCGCTGATTTCAAAAAAAACCTGGCTGCCATCCTCAGACGTAAGCGGGTCATCCAAATAGTAAAACTGAGGGTAGGCGGATCCGTTTACATTTTCATCCGATAAAGCACGTTTGGTAATCTTACGCACGCGAATTTTCACCTGTTCCAGGATGTCAAAATCGAATTTCGCGCGGATTTGAAGTGTATTTC
>CALGUJ010000260.1 GCA_937902055.1 uncultured Pelolinea sp. | reverse complement strand
GTCTTCTCATGGTCGGGCATCGGCGCTGTTGCCACCCAGGCGCCATAAATCCTGTAAATTAAGCAAACAGGTCAGACATTCTTGTCTGACCTGTTTTTATTTTCTACATAAAAATATTCGCAAGGAACGTCGTGACAAAGCGATGTTAAGGCAAGAGATTGCTCAGCCTGCGAATGCAGGCTTCGTAAAGACAATTACCGAATATATTCGCGAGGAGCGCAGTGACGAAGCGATCTCATGACAAGAGATCGTGTCAGCCAGCTAACGCAGGCTTCGTAAAGACAATATAAGTCTATCCCCCCTCGTTCTCCAGGAACCTGGTCGCGCTGATAGCCGCAGCTGCGCCCATACCTGCGGAGGTGATCACCTGCCGAAAAAAAGCATCACAAACCTCGCCGGCCGCGAACACACCGGGAACACTGGTGTTCATGCGCGCGTCCGCAACGATATAGTTCTTGTCGTCCATTTTCAATTGATTGGCGAATAATTGCGTGTTTGGGCTGTGGCCGATAAAGATAAAGATGCCATCCACCGGCAGCTCGCTTTGTCCACCATCCTTGACGTTTTTAAGTAGCAGGTTGTTCACGCCCTGATCACCGCGGATTTCCTCCACCACCGAATTCCATACAAATTTAATCTTCGGATTGGTTTTGGCGCGTTTTTGCAGCAAGGCGCCCGCGCGCAGCTCCTCGCGGCGGTGAATGATGGTCACGGTCTTGGCGTAGCGCGTCAGGAAGATGGCTTCTTCCAGGGCGCTGTCGCCGCCGCCTACCACCGCCACATCCTTATCTTTGAAGAACCATCCATCACAAGTAGCGCAATAGGAAACGCCTTTGCCCCTGAATTGTTCTTCGCCGGGAACACCCAGTTTATTCGGACTGGCGCCGGTGGCGATGATCAGGGCGCGCGCTTTAAACTCCTTGCCGTAGGTTTTCACGCTGAACGGCCTGCTGGAAAGATCCACCTCCGTGGCAGTGTCATATTCCAGGCGGGCGCCGAAGCGTTCGGCATTCTTTTGGAACAAATCGGCCAGTTCCGTTCCGCCAACACCATCCGGAAAACCCGGATAATTTTCAATGCGGTCGGTTGTAGCAGCCTGCCCGCCGATTTCCGTCCCGGTCAAAAGCAGCGGACGCAGATCGGCGCGCGCGGCGTATAAAGCCGCAGCCAGTCCTGCAGGACCTGTTCCCAGGATAAGAATGTCTTCAATTTTATTTTCTTCTGCCATCATTATGATTCTCCAGAGATAATTGATCCAGTTTTGAGTATATCAACAATCCAGTTTTACTTTCTAAACAATCTGTCAATTTTAAGTTGGAGCAATATTAACCCTGCGAGCAACCAATTAATATATTGCAGGTTTTATATAATGTTTACAGGAATGATTTGGAGAGGCACTATGAAAAACCCTTTGGATTTCACCGGTAAAACCGCCCTGGTCACAGGTTCCGGGCGCGGCATCGGACGCGCCATCGCGCTGAAATTGGCTGAACTTGGGGCTGATGTGGCGGTCAATTACGTGCACAATCAGGAACCCGCGGAAGAAGTTGCGGCGCAAATCCGCGCTCTCGGCCGACAGGTTCTGGTGGTGCGCGCCAATGTAGGCAAGGAAGATGGGCTGAAAACGCTCTTCGGGCAAATTGGCGATCGGTTCGGCAAACTGGATTTCTTTATTTCCAATGCCGCATCGGGTTTCAATCGCCCCGCTCTGCAGCAAAAGGAATCCGGCTGGGATCATACCTTAAATGTTAACGCACGCGGATTTTTGTTCGCGGCGCAACTGGCTGTTCCGCTTATGCCGCCCGAAGGCGGCAAAATCGTCGCCATCACCAGCCCGGGCGCCGAACGCGTTTTGCCGGACTATGTGGCCGTGGGCGCCAGCAAAGCCGCCCTGAACGCGTTGGTGCGCTACCTGGCAGTGGAACTCGCTCCCCGCTGCATCAATGTCAACGCGGTATCCCCCGGCATCGTCGAAACGGATGCTTTGCAGCATTTTTCATTTATGCAGGATGATCAGGTGATCCCGCGCGCGGTTGCCAATACGCCAGCCGGCCGCCTGGTTTTACCTGGAGATATCGCCAACGCGGTCGCTTTTTTATGCAGTCCGTTGGCGGAAATGATTTGCGGCCAGGTGTTGATCGTAGACGGCGGGTACACGCTGCCAGTCCCGCGTTGATCAATTCGCGTCGATCAGGATTGCGCGCGCCGGAGCGCCGTCCGTGCCGACCAGTTTCATCGGCAGACAATAGAGATCATATATTCCCTGCGGAACACCGCTTAAATCCAGCGTTTCAAGGATGACAACTCCGCCATCCAGCAGAATGCGGTGCGGCGGCATCAAATCCTCCTGCGGGGAAATGGAAAAGCCATCGATGCCGACCAATTGATACCCTCTCTCTACCAGGTAACCCGCCGCCCCGCTATCCAACCCGACGTAATCCATGCGAGAGGCGCCGCCGGATTCCATCCCGCTGGTGGAATTCGCAGTCCGGATCAACAGGCGCGAAATACCATACACCAAATCTTTCCGGGCGATCACCTCGCGTGAAATTCTCCGCACGTCATCCGGAATGTGAATGACCTGGGCTTTTCCAATCAATTTTTCCAGTGCGATTTGATCGACCGCAGCGCCGTTTGCGAAAACATGGAATGGCGCATCCAGGTGTGTTCCGGCGTGGGTGCCCATTTCCAACTCGGAGAGGTTGTATTCTGCGCCTTCTGAAATCCGTGAGGCCCATTTGATGGTCACCTCTTTATCCCCTTCCCAAACCGGGGTTTGCGCGCATAATGGAATGCTAATATCGTAGATTTTCATTGAATTTTCCTGCCCTAATTATAGATAGTTCGTGAGAGGTTTTCTACATATAATATCGAACATCTGCAACAGTATCAGGAGTATGAATGCGAAAAGTAGCCGTGATCGGGATTGGCGCTACCAAAATCGATGAGCAATGGGATAAGTCTTTACGGGAATTGGCAGGCGACGCTGTCCTGGCTGCGATGACTGAAGCCGGCCTGGACCACCTGGATGGTTTATATGCCGGCAACATGATGTCTTCGGCAGCCAATCAACAACAGCACCTGGGAACATACATCGCCGACTGGGTGGGAGCGCGAGGCGCCGAGGCTATACGGCTGGAGTCGGCCTGCAGTTCCGGTTCGGCCGCGTTCCGCGCCGGTTTAATGGCTGTTGCTTCCGGTGAAATCGACATCGCCGCGATTGTTGGGGTTGAAAAGATGACCGATTCTCCCGGAGATGAGATCACCGCCAGCCTGGCCACTGCTGCGGACGCGGATTGGGAAGTCAGCCAGGGTATTTCCTTCGTGGCGTTAAACGCGCTGATCATGCAGCGTTACATGCACGAATACGGCTGGCAGCATGGCGATTTTGCCAATTTTTCCATTAACGCGCATCAGAATGCCATGAACAATCCCAACGCGCGCTTTCACATGCCCATCACAGCCGAGAAATACGAAGCCGCCGGTATGATCTGCGAACCGATCAACCTGCTGGACGCCTCCCCTATCGGCGACGGGGCCGCGGCCGCCATTTTGGTGCCGGCTGAAAAACTTTCGGGAAGCATGGCTTTTCCTTTGATTTTGGTAGCCGGTTCAGGCGCGGCCAGCGATCACATTGCCATTCATTCGCGCAAAGATCCGCTTTGGCTGAGCGCGGCGGAAAAATCCTGCAGGGCTGCCTATAACCAGGCAGGCATCGGCCCCAAAGAGATCGATTTTTTTGAGTATCACGATGCATTCACCATTATGGCTGCCTTATCCTTGGAAGCCTGCGGGTTTGTCGACCGAGGCCAGGGTCCGCGGCCGGCTCTGGAAAATGAGATCGGGTTGAAAGGCCGCATACCGACCGCCACCCTGGGCGGATTGAAAGCCCGCGGCCATCCGGTGGGTGCCACCGGCATGTATCAAATTGTCGAAGCCGTGCAGCAATTGCGCGGCCAGGCAGGCGCGAGCCAGGTGGAAGGCGCCCGTTACGGTATGACCCAAAATATCGGCGGCAGCGGCTCGAATATCATCACGCACATCCTCACCAATGTCAACTGAACGTATTCTGACCCGTAAACGCCTGGAAGCGTACCGCGACCGCACATTCCGTTATTCGCCAAAATTACGCGTAAGGACGCTGGAGCAAGCTATCGATTTCACCAACGAACGTGGTTTTCTCTTCTTCTGGCCGAACAAGGGCTATGAACTACCCAGTATGTGGTGCGCGGTGGCCGGTAACCGGCCGGTGCCCAATGATCACGACGACCCCGCCCAGATCACCTGGTCGTGGAAAGACAGCATGTTGGGGAAGAAACGCTGGTTTTATGCCCGCATTCTGTGCCGGCGCAACACGTTAATTTCCATCGAACTGCTCCCTTGTTTCTATGCCCTCTCGCCAAATTACGGCACACCGGAGGAAGATTACCTGCTCGAGTACGAGCAAGGCAATCTGACCCAGGAAGAAAAAGTTGTCTACGAAACCTTGCTTGACAAGGGCCCTTTGAATACGCTTGCGCTGCGCAAAGAAGCCCATTTATCCTCCTCTGAAAATTCAACGCGCTTCAACCGGGCGCTGGACAACTTGCAGCGCGATTTCCGCGTCCTGCCGGTGGGTATCGCCGAAGCGGGCGCCTGGCATTATGCGTTTGTTTACGATGTCGTGCACCGCTCATTCCCTGAACTGATCGGTCAATCGCACGCGATCAAAAAATCCGAAGCCATGAGCCGCATCCTGGATGCATACTTTTTATCTGTGGGGGCTGCCCGTTTCAGCGAAACCTGTAAAATCCTGCGATGGCCCAGGGAAGATCTTCAAAAAGCTTTGGAAAAAATGACAGGCGCTGGAACCCTCCTGGATCGAGTCACTCTGGAAGGTTTGAACGATTATTCCTTTTGCCACCGCAAGCTGTTCGCTTAGCGTCCTTCATTCCCTTATAATTACATTGAATAAATGAATAGACAAAATTTGGAACTTGATTCTGCCTGGGCGCGCGATCTGGTCCTGCTGGTAAAGAACACCTACATCTGGCTGGATCAGCTCAGCCGCAAGTATCAAACCCGTATCTCATTTTTAGATCAGATTCCCGAAGAGGAAATCGCGGAAATAGCGGCCCGTGGGATAACCGGTTTGTGGCTGGTGGGTATCTGGCAGCGCAGCCCCGCTTCACGCAAGATCAAGCAGCTCTACGGCAAAACGGACGCCCTCGCTTCGGCTTATTCGATCCTGCATTATATTCCGGCGGATGACTTGGGCGGGGAAGAAGCGCTGGAAAAATTGCAGCACAGGTTGGCAGCGAAAGGTATTTTGTTGACCTGCGATATGGTGCCCAATCATTCGGGCATGGATAATTCCTGGATGTTTGACCATCCCGACCGCTATCTCTACACTGAAGTCAATCCTAACCGGGATTTTTCTTTCAATACTCCCAACCTGTCAGAGAACCCGGCCGGCGAGATCTATCTTGAAAAAGGATATTACGATCAGAGCGCGGCCGCTGAAGTGTTTAAACTGGTACTGCATCAGGATCATCAAACCCGGTACGTTTACCACGGCAATGACGGCACCAGCATGCCCTGGAACGACACAGCCCAACTGAATTACCTGAACCCGGAAACCCGCCATGCGGTATTGGAGGAGATTGTCAGGGTTGCGCAGCAGTTTCCCATCATCCGTTTGGACGCGGCCATGACCTTGACTCGTGAACATTTCAAACGATTGTGGTTCCCCGCAGCCGGCGCGGATCATTTCATTCCCACACGCAACGCTTTCTCTCTTTCAGACGCTGAATTCGACCGCCTGATGCCGCATGAATTTTGGGCGGAAGTGATTCGGGAGTTGGCTGTAAAAGCACCGCGCACCTTATTGATCGCTGAGGCTTTTTGGTTGACGGAGCAATTTTTTATCAATCGCATCGGCATGCATCGCGTGTATAACAGCAGTTTCATGCATCACCTGCTGGATGAAAACAATCGTGAATACCGCGGTTATCTAAAATCCATTTTATTAAAAGATCCCGCCATGCTCGAACGTTTCGTGAATTTTCTCACCACACCGGACGAGCTGCCGGCTATCGTACAATTCGGCAGTTCCGCCAAATACTGCGGAGCCGGGCGCATGCTGGCCTGCCTGCCCGGGTTGCCGCTGTTCGGCCACGGCCAATGGGAAGGATATCGCGAGCGTTATGGCATGGATGTCGCCCAACCCAGCCTCCCGGAAGAACCCGATCCGGTCATTGTGAGTGATCATGATCGTTGGATCCGGCCTTTGCTGCAAAAACGGACCAGTTTTTCATCTGCGGAGCATTTCCGTCTATATGATTTCATGCAACCAGACCACACAGTGAATGAAGATGTATATGCATTCTCCAATGCCGGCCGGGAGGGATCTTTCCTGGTGTTGTTCAATAACAGCGCAAATTCTGCCGTGGGATCGATTCACGAAAGCGTTCCGCAAAAATTGGTTGCGGCGAACTCGCAGCCACACCGCTCCTTTCTTTGGAAAAACCTGGGCTTGGCCGAAAACGGGCAAGCGGCATTGCTGGAAGTCAGCGGAGAGTTGGATGAGGTTGAAGAACCGCGGGTAATGGATATCGCTTCCGGGCTGCAACTGGAACTGGGTCCATATGAAAGCAAGGTCTACCGGATATTGCCGGTATGAATCATCGATTTTCCAGATAATCCAGGTGGTGGGTAAACCGTGCGGGCAGCAAGCCAAATGTACGCGGCAGGGCATTCAACGGGCAGGTGCGGTCCACTGCCAGCAGGTCGAGCCATAACGTGGATAAGGGGAACCTATCTTGCTGTTGCTTAAACCACAAGTTATACAATCGCAGATAAGCCGGCGATACCGGTAGGATGATGCGATTTTTTTTCATGTGTTTAACGATCAGCTTCAGCATGGCCATAAAACTAAAGTATTCCCCGCCGCCCAATTCGTAAGTGCGGTTTTCAAAAATACGCTCTTCATAAACCAACATCAGGCATGTAAGCAAATCTTCGATCCACAAAGGCTGCAAATTCATTTTTCCGTCCCCGGGGATCGTCAGGATCAACGGGCTGTGCCTTACTGCCGTCGCAATCGGGGCAGTGAAATGGTCGTTATTTCCGAAAACATCCGTCAGCCTGATGATGGTATGTGAAATGCCGCTTTGGCGAATGATTTCCTCCGCCATCGCCTTGGCTTTAAGCACGGGGTAAAAGGATTTCTTTTCAGCGCCGACGCGGCTGAGATATAACATCCGCTCCACCCCGGCATCCCTGGCAGCTTCGATAAGATTCCGGGTGCCCTGGATATCCACGCTTTCATAATCCGCGATCGGAAAATGGTGTTCGGCAGTGGCGAAATGAAAAACCGTTTTCACGTTTTTCAATGCCGCCCGCAAGCTGCGCGGATCCTGCAGGCTGCTGACAGCGATCTCCATGGATACATTGCGCGGAAGGCGGGGATTGGTCTTTTGCGGCCGCAGCAAAACCCGCACGGCATGATCGGATTGGATCAGCTTTTGGGTGAAACGCGAACCGATAAAACCTGTCCCGCCGGTAATGAGCAGCATGCCAGCGATTATAGCAGAAATGCCGCTCCGTTCCTGGCACGCTTCTTGTAACATCCCCCTTACTGATTGTGTGTATTTAAAAAATGGATCATTTACGAGCGAAGACCTACAACCTTTCAAATCGTATCGGGTTTCATTACTTTCCCGATGGTCTTCACTATGCTGAAAAAGACCTCGAAATCTGGCTGCCGCGTTTGAAAGAACTGGATGCGCGTTGGCTGGTCTTGAATTCCCCTCGCGACTGCGCCATTCCCGAAGAATTCGTTGGGGCGTTGGCGCAAGCGAAAATCAAAACCATCGTTAATCTCGATTATCCGCTCTCGCAGGAACCTGCCTGGACCGACCTGGAAATCCTCCTGCGTTCCTACGGCAAGTGGGGGCTGGATTATGCCATCCTTGACCAACAGCCAAACAGCCAAAGCGCCTGGGGGACCGCGTTTTGGAAACAGGCTGACCTGGCTTGCGCATATGCCAAACGCTTCCGCCAATTCGCCGAAATCGCCCTGGATTGCGGGATTAAACCGGTGTTCGCGCCGCTTCTGCCGGGCGGGGACTATTGGGATTTGGCTTTTTTGGAAGCTGCGCTTAAAACGCTTTCGGAAACTTCCGATGCCTTTATCCTCAATAATATGGTTCTCTCCGCCTATGCCTGGGATTTCGGACGATCCTTGAATTGGGGCGCCGGCGGGCCGAAAGCCTGGCAGCAGGTTAAGGCTTACAAGATTCCGCAGGGCAGCCAGGATCAACGCGGATTTCGAACGTACGAATGGTATGCGCAAATCTCCCAAAAAGTACTGGGGAAAAAGCTGCCCATGCTGACGCTCCAGGCTGGTCTGCGCGACGATCCACTCAGCCACGTCAGCACCGACCTGAGTTCGGGGTTTTCCAAACAACTCGCTGTGTATCGCTTGCTCAAAGATGAAAATGTGTATGATCCGGATAATCCGGAGAAGCTGATCAGCGCGATTGGGCCTGAAGTTTTGGCGTGCAATTTTTTCCTGCTCAGTGGCCCATCGGCATCTTCGATCAACGCCTGGTTTAACCCCGATGGTACTCCTGCGGCTGTTGCAAGCGAAGTGCTTAAGAATATTTCGGAAGGACATATTTCGCAAAAATCTACGCCACTCTCGCAGCTAAGCAACCCGGATTTTAAATTCGATACTTACATCCTGATCTCGGACAGTCTACGTCCGCGCATCCGGGAAATTCTGCAGAAATTACACCCATTCATATCCCGCAACAAACCGTTGGTTGGCTTTTCTGCGGATGAAGCCGAACAGGCGGCCAACGTATTGTGGATCGCTTATGAAAACAATATTTCATCGAGCGAAATTGACAGGTTGAAATCGACCGGCAGCCAGGTACGCATACTTGATCCTGAAAATCTATCTGCCGTTATCCCTGAAACCGCGAGGTAATCCATGTGGAATATCAACGAAAACGCAATTGCCAATCAAGATCCTAAATCCACTGCGCGCATTAAAGTGATCGGTTTGGGCGGCGCCGGCTGCAATACCATCAGCCGCCTGCACGCGCTGCAATTATCCGGTGTGGAATTGATCGCGGCCAACACCGACCGGCAATGCTTGCATGCCAATCCGGCTGCGAACAAGATCCTGCTGGGCGCCAATCTGACCCGCGGATTAGGCTCGGGCGGCGATCCACAGATCGGGCAAGCCGCAGCCGAGCAGAGCTATCGGGAATTGATCGCTGCCATGCGCGGCTGCGACCTGCTATTTCTGACCGCCGGCATGGGCGGCGGCACCGGTTCCGGCGCCATCCAGATCGCCGCGCGCATTGCTAAATCGCTGGACATTCCCAGTATGTCTTTTGTGACCGTACCATTCACTTTTGAAGCGGGCAAGCGCCAGCAAAACGCGCGCGAAGCGGTTGCGCGCTTGCAGCCTTTCACCGATACGCTGGTCACTATCCCCAATGACCGCCTGCTCAACCTGGCGGGAGCGGATGCCACACTTCAATCTGCTTTTGGTCTTTCGGATGATATTCTCATTAAAGGCATACAGGCATTGTCCGAGATGCTGGGAACTTCCGGCCTGGTGAATATCGACCTGTCGCACGTGTTGAGGTTGATCAAAAATGGCGGCGGCACTTTCATTTCTCTGGGTTACGGTCAGGGCGATGGCCGCGCAATTCTGGCAATCGAGAACGCGCTTTCCCACCCGCTGCTTGAGGATATTCCCATCAACCAGGCAAAAGGCATGATTGTAAAATTCAGCGGTGCCATCAGCGTTACTGAAATGCAGGACGCCATGAGGCACCTGCAAAGCCGTACGTCTCCGGACACGGAAATTCTTCCCGCCTTGAATTCACAGGAACGCCCGGATGGGCAAATTCTGGTTACCATGCTGGCTACCGGCATTGGCGCCACAGCCATTGAATACACACCCTTGCCAGTCGAAAATCCCGCTGCGCTGCCGTGCGAGCTTGAACCCGCAGCCCTGCCGATGGATTTCTGTGCGCATGCCTTTGATCCAGCCGAGAAAGATATCGACGATCTGGAAGTGCCTGCTTTCATTCGCAGAGGATATAATCAGATAAATAATCAAACCTATCGTAATGGATAAAGAAGTTCTTGACAAGATCAACCAACAGGTCTATGCGCAGTTTCCCTATTTAAGGGACGTCGAACCGAAAATCCTGGAAATCGGTCGAAACCTGAGCGAATTGCGCTATCAATACAGCACGCAAACCTCCAACGGCATGACGCTGCCAATTGTGATAAAAGTTGTTGCCGACGATCAGGGTAATATCCAAAAAATGGTCGCCTCCCGGTGACCATTTTCTTTTTCAGGATTTAATCGCCTCTAAAAACGATTTTCAATATCCAGACGATGTTCGCGGGCGTGCACGATAGCCGGCCGCCAGATCCAGTTGAAAGGCACGCGTTTGTTTGCGTCAGTATATAAGCGTTCAATGGGCAATTCTTTTAAAGCGGAACGCAAGCTGGTATTGATGGATTCGAACCAGGCCAGCGCCTGCTCCATGCTCCAATCACGGTGAGATTCAAAAATGCGTTGATTG
>CALGUJ010000259.1 GCA_937902055.1 uncultured Pelolinea sp. | reverse complement strand
TACGAGTTATCCACTCGTGACTGGAGTTCAGACGTGTGCTCTTCCGATCTCTCAGGCCATTTTGCACCCATATCCAGGTACGGCTTTCCCGGTCTATCTTTGGCAAGTTGAGTTCCAGAATCTTATTAAAAGGAAGCGATAACAGGATACCGGCGCCAAAGGCGAGCCAGGTCAGGGTTGCGAGCGGTGGAAAGACCGAATAAGGCAAGGGATTAACCGGGCCGGAAACGCCGCCCAACGCCTTCAGGAATTGGAAGGCATACGCCAAACTGGGGGAGCGGAAGAAGACCCAGCCGAGTATGATGACCAGCAGCGCGTAAAGGTGCTGCAGCGGCTGCCACAGGCGGCGCAGTTGGCGGCCGAAACGCCCGCTTTCGAGCGCCAGGGCCGCGCCCTGGATCAGGCCCCAGACGATGAAGGGCGGGGTGATGCCGTGCCATAAGCCGGTCAGCAGGAACACAATCAGGATGTTCAGCGATTGGCTTCCCTTTTTTGAACGCGCGCGTTTCCTTTCCAGTGGGTAAAAGACGTAATCGCGGAACCAGGCCGAGAGGGTCATGTGCCAGCGGCGCCAGAAATCAGTGATGGAAACCGACCAGTAGGGATTATTGAAGTTCTCCGGGAACCTGAACCCCAGCGCCTGCCCCAACCCGATGGCCATGTCGCTGTAGGCGGCGAAATCGAAATAGATCTGCAAGGTATAACAGAGGATCACCATCCAGGCCACCCCGCCGGGGATATGCTGCGGGTTTTGATCGAAGATACCGCCGTTGGTAACCAGCGCCAGTTGGTCGGCGATCAGGGCTTTCTTGGCAAAACCCAGCATGAAGCGCCGCAATCCGGCAGCGAGCTGCTCAAGGGAAAATTTCTTCCCATTCAATTGATCGCGAAGTTGATCGAAACGCACCAGCGGGCCGGAAATGGCTTTGGGAAACAGCAGCAGGTGCAGCGAAGCCGGCAGAAACAGGCTCCCCTTACTTGCAGTCGCGTAAGGTGCGTCCAGCAGCAGGCTGACTGCCTGAAAAGCGAGGAAGGAAAGCCCCAGCGGCAGGCGGGCGATTTGCGGCAGGTATGGGCTGATCCGGGAGGAAAAGCTGATGCCGGCTTGGGCAGCAGCGGCGAGGATGGCCGGGCCGTAAGCCGCCAGGACCTTGAAAAAGAGCAGGCTGATTAGATTGATTATCACCCCTGCAGTTTTCAACTGCTTCACTTTGCGGGCATCCGCCGCGTTCTTTTGAATCCCGGCAAGGAATACAGCGGTAAGGAGCGCTAATCCGAATATAACCGGAAAATAGAGCGGGTCGCCCCAAATCAGAAAGGCAGCGCTGGAAACCAGCAGCAGGATATTCCGGGCGCGCGCGGGACAGGCCGAATACAAAACCAGGAAGATGGGCAAGAAGATGAATAAAAAAACGGGTGAGTTCAATTCCATGGTTTTTCGGGATTATCTTTTAATGGTTCTTTTCTCGCTGAATTTGCCACAATTATAGTCAGTATTGGGCGACATCAGTTAGAATGGGTATTCGTGTTGCTTATCGTTCTGTAATGGATGGAGGTTTTTCCTTGAAATCATTTCGCTTTGTATTGGGATATCTGCGCAAATATGCCGCTGTTCTAACTTTGACCATTCTCAGCATGCTGTTGCTGGTTGGCGTCCAGTTGCTGGCGCCCTGGCTGATCAAGCAAATGATCGCCATCGTGACCAACCCGGAGCTGAAACAGGCGGACATGCAGCAGATCACCAACCTGGCGCTGCTGGCTCTGGGAGCCTACGGCATCCGCATCGGGCTGCAGTACCTGCGCAGTTACATGGCGCATATCGCCGGCTGGGGCGTGGTGGCGGACGTGCGTTCGCATCTTTACGAACACGTGCAGCGGCTTTCCCTGCGTTTTTACGAGAACAAGCAAACCGGTCAATTGATGTCGCAACTGGTCAACGATACCGACCTGCTGGAGAGCCTGATCGCGCATGCCATCCCGGACCTGATCGCGAATGTGCTCACCCTGATCGGCGTGCTGGTCATCCTGTTCGGCATCAACGCCCCGCTGGCTTTGCTGGGCATGATCCCGGTCCCGCTGATCATCTTGACCATGCAGGCTTATGACAGGATCGTGCGGCCGGCTTTCCGCGCGCGCCAGCGCAAGCTGGGAGAACTGAACGCCACGCTGAACGACAACCTTTCGGGCGTGCGCGAGATCATGGCCTTCACGCGTGAGGAAGCGGAATCAATGAAAGTGGCCGACTATATCAACGATTACCGCCTCACCAACCTGCACGCGCTGCGCCTGATGGCCACTTTCCATCCCCTGGTGCAGTTTGCCTCCTCGTTGGGCAGCATCATCCTGATCTACTTCGGCGGTAAATTCGTACTGGGCCAGACGCTGGGGGTGGATTCCCTGGTGGCGTTCTTCCTGTATCTTGAGACGCTCTACCAACCCATCCGCGAGTTGAGCAATATCTGGGAGAACGTGGAAACGGCGCTGGCCGGCGCCGAGCGGGTCAATGCCCTGTTCGCGGAAGCGCCCAACATCGTCGAGAAAGCGGATGCCATTCAGTTGCCAAAGGACACACACGGCGAGATCGAGCTGCGCGACGTTTTCTTCCAATATGACGCGAACATCCCGGTGTTGGAAAACATCAACCTGACCATTCCGGCCGGCAAGGTGACGGCGTTGGTGGGGCCGACCGGCGTGGGCAAGACCACCCTGGCCAACCTGATCCCGCGCTTCTACGACGTGTGCGGCGGGTCCATTTCAATTGACGGGCACGACGTGCGCGACCTGACCCTCAAGAGCCTGCGCGAACAGATCAGCATCGTGCTGCAAAACGTGTTCCTGTTCCACGGCAGCGTGCGCGACAACATCCTGTTCGGCAAACAGGACGCCGGTGAGGAAGAAGTCATACGCGCCGCGAAGATCGCCAACGCCCACGATTTCATCCTGCAACTGCCGGAGGGTTACGATACTTTTATCGGCGAGCGTGGGGTGAAGCTTTCCGGCGGACAGCGCCAACGCATCGCCATCGCGCGCACCGTGCTGAAGGACGCGCCCATCCTCATACTTGATGAAGCCACTTCCTCGGTGGATACCGAGACCGAGATGCTGATCCAGCAGGCGCTGGAAAAGATGATGGTGGGTAAGACCGTGATTGTGATCGCCCACCGCCTGTCCACCATCCGCAACGCGGGCAAGATCGTGGTGCTGGAAGGCAGCCGTGTGGTGGAAGAAGGCAGCCATCAGCAGTTGATGAAGGAGAATGGACTCTATAAACGGCTGGTGAGCGTGCAAATCGAGAACGACCTGGCGGCTAACCAGGTAGAATGAGCTGTTTTTGCGGAATTAAGGAGAATCCCCCGGGCTGAAACCGGGGGATTTTTAGGGCCGGTTGACAGAAAATGGAATCCTCACTATAATGCAGAATACCGCAAAAAACCGCAAATAAACGCAAGGACAAGCACATGCAGACCATCGATTTATGCCAGGAACGGCGCGACCTGATCCTGGAAGAGCTGCGCCGCAACGGCAAAGTGGTAGCCGCCGAGTTGAGCGAGCGTTACGGGGTATCGGAAGACACCATCCGGCGTGACCTGGGCGAGCTGGCTGCCGCGCGCCTGTTGAAACGCGTGCACGGCGGGGCGCTGCCGCTGACGCCCAGCCGCGGGCCGTATTACGAACGCGATAAGCAGCATCTGGAAGTCAAGCCGGGTTTATCGCTGGCTGCCAGCCGGCTGGTCAAGGACGGCCAATTGATCCTGTTCGGCGGCGGAACCATGAATGCGGAAATTGCCAGGAATTTGCCACTAGACCTGCGCGCCACGGCGGTGACCACCAGCCCGCTGATCGCTTTGTACTTACTGGAATACACGCACGTGGAGGTCGTCATGGTGGGCGGGCCCATGAACCGGCGTGAACTGGTGACCTGCGGGGCGGAAGCGACTGACAAGGTTAGGGGATTCCAGGCGGATATCTGTTTCCTGGGAGTTTGCGGCGTGCATCCCGAAGTGGGTATCACCAGCACTTTGTATGAAGAAGTGGAGCTGGTGCGCGCCCTGATCGAACAATCCGGCGAGGTGATCGCCACGTTGACCGCGGATAAACTGGGCGCCATTGCGCCATTTTTTGTGGCTTCCGCGGATAATATCACCCACATCGTGACCGAAAATACCGTACCGGAGGAGCAATTGGCTCCCTATCGTGCGCTGGGAATCCAGATCGTACGGGCGGATTAAAAATCGCAATTTCATTGAGGTAAAAAATGAAAAAAATCTTGCCAGAGGGTAAATCTCAGGCTGCCGTGCTGGCGGCATTCTTCGCCTGCGGGGCATTGATGGCCACCTGGGTGGCGCGCATCCCGGCTGTGCAGGCCAGGCTGAATTTGAATGAAGGCAGTCTGGGCCTGGTCCTGTTGGGCTTGTCCATCGGCGTGTTAACCGCGCTCTCGCTGACCGGCGGGTTGGTGGCGCGCTATGGCAGCCGCAAGATCACCTTAATCGGCGGTCTGGGCATGTGCGCGGCGCTGCCATTACTGGCGCTCGCGCCGCGCCCCGCCCTGCTTTTTGCCGGATTGACGCTTTTCGGCGCCACCATGAGCGGCATGGATGTGGCCATGAACGAACAGGCGGTGCTGGTGGAGCGCAAAGCCGGCTATGCGTTGATGTCATCTTTTCATGCCAGCTACAGCGTGGGAGCGCTGTTCGGAGCGCTGACCAGCGCCGGCATGGCGTCCATGCGCGCAATGCCCCTGACGATCCATTTTCTGCTGGCATCTGTTTTCTTTACCGCCATCCTGCTTTTCATGTACCCGCATTTGCTGCCCACCGCCTCCGGATCCAAGGAAAAGAAAATAACCTTCCAATTTCCCAAGCGGCCATTGTGGGCATTGGGCGCGATCGCTTTTTGCTCGGCGATGAACGAGATCGCCATGGCGGATTGGAGCGGCGTTTACCTCACGCGCGTGTTGAAGACCGACGCTGCTTTTGCCGCGCTGGGTTACGCCGCCTTTTCCCTGACCATGACGCTCGGGCGCATGTTCGGCGATTGGTTAAGCAGGAAGGTCCAATCTGCTGACCTGGTGCGTTTCGGCGGTCTGCTGACCGCGGCCGGCCTGGTGATCCTGATCCTCACGGACCATCCTGCCCTGGCCATCGTTGGTTTCGCGGCGGTCGGTTTGGGGCTTTCCAACATCATCCCGCTGGTGTACAGTGCTGCCGGCAACATCCCCGGCATCGCGCCCGGCACCGGCATTGCGGGCGTGGCAAATATCGGTTACATGGGATCGCTGGTTGGGCCGACAACCATCGGGCTGATTGCCAACGCGACTTCATTGCGGGTTTCATTCGCGGTGATCGCCTGCCTGGCCGTTATTTTGGTGTTGATGGCGGGCAAGGTGTCCGTGGCGCACACTTCAGTGGATGAGGTTTGCGTAATTGAGGAGAGCCGGTCATGATGGACGGAAACGCGCAGAAAAATCCGGCGATCATCTTTGACCTGGGCGGCGTTTTGCTGGACTGGAACCCGCGCTATCTTTACCGCAAGATTTTCAATGGCGACGAGGAAAAGGTGGATTTCTTTTTAAAGGAAATCTGCCCGCA
>CALGUJ010000258.1 GCA_937902055.1 uncultured Pelolinea sp. | reverse complement strand
CCCTCGATTGATAAGACGCAAGGAAAATTTGGCTATACTGTTGAAAGGTTACGCCTGCATTTCCCAAAACGGTTTCAAAGCTAATGTATGATGGCGTATAGATTCTTGTGCCTAATTCCATACGATTATAATTTCTATCTTTGGTGTACACTCCTCGCCTAACAGGATAGAGATAACCTGACTTTACATAATAATTTACACGCTTTCGCGCTGTTACTACCTCAATGTCATTCCATAGCAATAGCAAGTCTTTAAAAGTAAAGACAGTTTGGTTCAGCCGGAGCAGTTCGTTTAGAAATCCTTTTTCCATTCTAACAGCTAAAAGTGAGGTTAATGCTCACATTTAGCTGTTAATTTAGCATATTTATTGAAAAAAACAAAGATTTCTGTAATTCACAAGATACGAGATAATTCTTATGAAAAATTCGTTTACAAAAAAATATACTAATTGAATACCAGACATTGGCTATAAACTCTAATGATAAAAGCTGGTAAGATTCTTTCAATAGGAAGCATTCAACGATGAGCGAAACCACATCCATCCTCTCTATTGCTGGCAACGAGATTCCCTACCAAGTCAGGGTATCTGCACGCGCCCGCAGACTGCGCATCACCGTTTCATCGAGTGGGGTAACCGTCACCCTGCCCAAGGGCGTGCCGCAGCGCGAGGCGGAACGCTTCATGCGCCAGAACGCGGACTGGGTGAAAGCCCAGGTTGAACGGGCGTCCAAACAGGCGAAAAACTCCAATCTGCCGCCAGACGTGATCCTCTGGCACGGAGAGGCGATGCAGTTGGTACGCATTGAAGAACCCGAACGAAAAAGCCGTGCCAGGGTGGAAGTGTCGTGCGGAAGGATGCGCGTTTTGGTGCCCGCCGGATCACGCACCTCAACGCGAAAGATCGCCGAAGCCTGGATGCGCGCCAACGCTCGGGAGGAGATCGAAGAGGTCGTGGCGGTTGAGGCGCGCCGTATGGGGGCGCATCCCAAGGCCATCAGCATCCGTGACCAGCGTACGCGCTGGGGCAGTTGTTCCAGCCGGGGAAACCTCTCTTTTAACTGGCGGCTGGTGATGGCGCCGCCGGCCATCCTGCGCTACGTAGTCATCCACGAGTTGGCCCACCTCTTCGAGCCGAACCATTCAAAGGATTTTTGGGCGGTTATGGCGCGTTATTACCCCGATTATAAGAAGGCGCGTGCCTGGCTGCGCAAGAATTCGTCGGCACTGCGGTCGGATTGAAAGCCTGCAAGCCTTGTATTGACACGGTATAATTCCCAACATGGAAATAAACACATATAAAGAATTTTCGATTGACTTGATGGAATCATGGAATGCTCTCCTTGAAAAGAGTATTTCCAATGTTCCCTTTTTACGCTTTGAGTATCTGGCGGATTGGTGGAAGACTCGTGGCGGAGGAGAATGGCCTGCCAACGCAGAACTTTGCATCATGGTTGGAAGCGAAGGCGACCAGATATTCGGGATTGCCCCCTTCTTCATTGCGGAGCATGATGACCAAAAACGGCTGCTCCTGCTGGGCAGCATTGAGATCAGTGACTTTCTCGATCTGATCGTTGCTCCCGAAAATGAGAAGGCATTCCTGGCGAGCGTATTGAAATATTTTAATGATCACCTGGTCCCGGCCGGAGTTCAGGCCATTGATCTTTATAACCTGCTGGAAGACTCCGCGACGGTTTCACTCTTCACACAGGCGGCGCAAATGGCAGGCTTTTCGGTCGCGCAAACCCGACTGCTGCAAGCCCCCTCCATTAGCCTTCCTGGCGATTGGAATGCGTATCTTGAATCCATCGACAAGAAACAGCGCCACGAGATCCGCCGCAAGATGCGCCGGGCAACCGAAGGTGAAATCTCCATTGAGGTAAGCTATACAGCGGAATCTGCAAAAGTTGAGGAAGACAGCGAAGCCTTCATGGCGCTCATGGCACAGGACCCTGAAAAGGAAGCGTTTTTAACCCCGGCCATGCGTGACCAGTTCAGGCTTTCCATTCGCCATGCTTTCGACAACGGATACCTGCAACTGGCTTTTCTAAAGGTCGGCGGAAAGAATGCGGCGGCCTATTTGAATTTTGATTACGACAACCGTATCTGGGTCTACAATTCCGGCATCGACCGCAATTTCATGGAGTATTCTCCCGGATGGGTACTGCTTGGGCACCTATTGCAGTGGGCCAATGAGAACAAACGCGCTGACTTTGACTTCATGCGCGGTAATGAAGATTATAAATACAAATTTGGCGCGGTAGACCGCTTTGTGTGCAGGTTGACGATAACCAAATAAACGCAGGTAAATGCTTTATCCAAAGGATTAAAAAAAGCCGCTCATTAGGAGCGGCTTTTCGATATGTTTGGTTAATGCTAGAGTTCTATCGAAGACGACCAGCGCGGGATGAGGCGGTAGAGCGCGTCGGTCAGCTGGAAGAAATCGTTCACGCCGATGCGTTCATTTACACCGTGTACGCGGTTGAGGTCTTCACCAGTTACGACCATGGGGGTGAAGCGGTAGACACAGTCGCTGATCTCACAGAAGTTGCGCG
>CALGUJ010000257.1 GCA_937902055.1 uncultured Pelolinea sp. | reverse complement strand
TATCAGCGAGAAAGAAGCTCAAGACCTAATCGTAAGCGGATTCCTGGAATCCGCTGCTACCCGGATCAGGGATCAAGAATTGAAAGAAAGGATCCTGGAAGCATTAAATTGATGGATTTTTGATTTTTTAATTTCTTTATGCTAAAATCCATTGATTAATTTGCGTCAGGAGAATCAATAATATGGCAGCTGTTCCTTTTATGCGACCCCCAGATTTGGAAGACAGTTATCAGGTAGGCGATACTGTAGAAGCTTTTTGCGATCATGAGAAAGGCGATCAGCGTATCAAGGGTTGGTTGAAAGGGACTGTGGTGCAAATCGACGGCAAATTGGTTGCCGTTCAGTTCCAATCCGAAGTGTATCTGACAGACGGCTGGATGGTACCGGATCATATCCTGTGGTTCCCGCAAGCATCCAACCAAATTCGGAAGAAAACCGCTGCCCATAAATAAATCGCTGGATCGACAGGAATATGAATTCCGAAATCGATTTTCAATCCGTTGTTGAACAGTTCCCGATATTAAAGAAAAAAGTACACCTGGATAAACGCCTGGTGTACCTGGATTCAGCTGCGACATCTCAGAAACCGGCCAGCGTCATTCGAGCCATGGCCGATTATTACGAAAACACAAATGCCAATATTCATCGCGGGATCCATGCATTGGCGGAAGCCGCGACGGAACAGTACGAACAGGCCCGTGGAAAAATCGCGCGTTTCATTGGCGTCAGCGACGCGAAGCAGATCATTTTCACGCGGAATACCACCGAATCGATCAACCTGGTGGCTTACAGTTGGGGGCGGAAATTCCTCAAGCCCGGCGATTTGATCCTGCTCAGCGAGATGGAACATCACTCCAACCTGGTACCCTGGTTTATCCTGGCGAAAGAAAAAGACCTGAAGATCGAGTTCATCAAGGTGCGCGACGATGGCATGCTGGATCAGGATCATTATCGAGCCCTATTGACCCGGCAGCCCGCGATGGCAGCCTTTACGCATATGTCCAATGTGCTGGGAACCATCAATCCAGTCAAAGAAATGATCGCAGCGGCAAAAACCGCCGGCACCCTCACCGTGATCGACGGCGCGCAGGCAGTCCCGCATTTTCCGGTGAACCTGGCGGAACTACAGCCTGATTTCTACGCCTTTTCCGCTCACAAGATGTGCGGCCCAACCGGTATAGGCATTCTCTACGGACGATCGGATTTATTAACCGATATGCCGCCTTTCCTGGGCGGTGGAGATATGATCAGGAAGGTGACATTTGAAGGATTCAGCGCAAACACGCTGCCGCATAAATTCGAAGCCGGTACGCCGGCCATCGCCGAGGGCATTGGCATGGGCGCGACCATCGATTTTCTGGAAAGCGTGGGTATGCGTGCGATCTTCGAGCACGAACGCCGCATGACACAGTACGCTTTCGATACATTGGCTGATGTAAAGGGGCTGCGCATCATTGGGCCGGCTGCCGATCAGCGCGGTGGAGTGATTTCATTCGCCTTGGATGGCATTCATCCGCACGATGTAGCGCAGATCCTGGATAGTGAAGGCATCGCGGTCAGGGCGGGGCATCATTGCGCCATGCCGCTGCACGAACGCTTCAATTTGCCGGCCACCACACGCGCCAGCCTTTATTTGTACAATTCCACGGCTGACCTAGACGCACTGCGCAAGGGATTGGATAAAGTCATCGCGACTTTCGCATAGGGAAAAATGGACGATTTATACCGAGAGATCATTCTGGAGCATTACAAAAATCCGGCAAATAAAGGACGGATCGCGGACAGCGATTATTCTTTTGAGGATGAAAACCCATTGTGCGGCGACCACCTGCACATCGACCTGAAGACTGACGCCAACGGCGTCATCACGGATGCCCGTTTCGACGGGCACGGCTGCGCAATTTCGATGGCCTCCGCCGATATGCTGCTGGAAACTCTGATCGGAAAATCAATCGAAAAAGTAAAACAGCTAAGCAAACAGGATATCCTGGATTTATTGGGGATCGAGCTCAGCCCGGTGCGGCTGAAATGCGCACTGCTTTCATTGAAAGTAGCCAAAGCCGCCGCATACGAGATGGAAGAAGCCCAGGACGATTTAATGGATTAAAATTTTTCTTCGAAAGAAAAAACCGTATGCTTCGACTTGTTCTGAACTGCACCCCAGAAGTTGGACAAAACCAACAGAAAGGGTGCAGTTTTATTATGACAAAGAATAGTCTAGAAAAGCGGATAGAAGCAGTGAAAGCAGTTGAAGCAGGAGAAAGTATAAATAATATAGCCAGACGATTCCAGGTAGATCGTACAGTACTAAGTGTGGATGTGAGGCTATATCGAGAGCATGGGGAAAAGGGGCTGCATAGTCATACCTATGGATGGACTGCCGAGCAAAAACACAACGTAATAGAATACATGCATAAGAACCATCTATCTTGTAGAGAAACAGGGATAAAGTTTGGGATAAGTGGCTTATCTACAGTTAGCAAATGGGAGCAAAGGTATTTGGAGCATGGGATCATGGGACTAGAAGACAAGAAGAAAGGCAGGAAACCAAGGGTGCCCAAACCTAAGCCGCCTAAGACCAGGGAAGAGGAATTGCTAGACAGGATCCAATATCTGGAAGCGGAGAACGAGTACCTAAAAAAATTAAGTGCCTTGGTAGCAGAGCGGGAAAAGCGCGAAAGAAGGAACAGGTAGCTGTTATCTCTGAACTAAGGCAGAA
>CALGUJ010000256.1 GCA_937902055.1 uncultured Pelolinea sp. | reverse complement strand
GATCAAGATGAAATCCCAGGGAAAGATTTACCCGCTGATGCCGGTATCTGCGCTCCAGTTGACCGGCCGTCACAACCTGGCCAATGCCCTGGCGGCCTGCGCGGCCGCTTTCACCGCCGGATTCCCGCCGGAAGCCATGCAGCAAGGGATTGCCGCTGTCAAGGGCGTCCCCCACCGCCTGGAATTGGTCCGTGAACGCGACGGCGTATGCTGGTACAACGATTCCATCGCTACCGCCCCGGAACGCGTCATGGCGGCAGTGCATGCGATCCAGACACCATTCGTCTTGCTGTTGGGCGGGCGCGACAAAGACTTGCCCTGGGGCGACCTGGCGGATCTGCTGCGCACGCGTCGGCCGAAAGTGATCCTCTTCGGTGAAGCGGTCGACCTCATCCATAATGCCCTTTTGAAAGCCGGCGTAGATTACCCGCTCTACCAGGTTACCGATCTGGAAAACGCGGTTAAAAAAGCAGATCAGGTCGCGGTTGCCGGTGAAAGCGTGCTGCTCTCTCCCGGCGGCACCAGTTTCGACGCTTTCCGCGATTTTGAAGAACGCGGGGAATGTTTCCGCAGTTTGGTCAAGGAGCTGCCATGAGCCTGAAATCCGTGCCGGTAAAACAGCAGCGCAAGCGCAAACCGCTCTACCTGGGGCTGGATGTTCCCATGTTCTGCACGATCATTATCCTGCTGGGATTCGGACTGTTGATGTTGTATTCAGCCAGTTGGCAATACTCGGTTTCCGTGATGGGTGAGCGCGCCTCCTATATGCTCGAACGCCAGCTGCGCTTCCTCCTGCTGGGCGGCGCGGCGGCTATCTTTGCTTTTTACTTCGATTATCACCGCATCAAGAAATTTGTCATTCCGATGATGCTGGTCACGCTGGTGTTGCTCCTGATGGTCATTTTCTACGTGGAAGAAGTCCGCCTGGGCGCCAAACGCGGCCTGTTTTCCGGCTCCATCCAGCCCTCCGAGATGGCCAAACTTGTCACGATCATTTACCTGGCTTTCTGGCTGCACGGCAAACAGGACTTTATCAAAGATCTGCGTTTCGGTTTGCTGCCTCTGGCCTTCATCCTGGGAATTTCCGCCACGCTGATCCTGATCCAGCCGGATTTGAGCGCAGCGATCACCATTATCGTGATTGGCGGCATCATGTTTTACCTGGGCGGCGGCGAAATGCGCCAAATCATTCCAACCATTATTGTTGCCATTCTGGCAGGCTCGGTGTTATTGGTGTTCTATAGCACCGGTAAAGAGCGCATTGCCACGTTCATCGCCGGTCTTCAGGATCCTTCCACCGCTTCCTACCACCTGATCCGTTCCTTCGAAGCGGTCGTGCGCGGCGGTCTGTTCGGGGTGGGTATCGGCCGCGGCAATACCAAATTCACCGGCCTGCCGGTTGCGCCCACCGATTCGATCTTCGCGGTCATTGCGGAAGAGACTGGTATTTTCGGAGCTTGCGTGGTGATCCTGCTGTTCGTGATCTTCCTGTGGCGCGGCCTCACCATCGCCCGCAACGCGCCCGATCTGCTGGGCCGCTTGCTGGCCGCGGGCATCACCGTCTGGATTTTCCTGGAAGCTTTCATCAACATGAGCGTGCTGGTGAACTTGCTGCCTTTCGCCGGCAACGCGCTTCCATTTATCAGTTACGGCGGTTCCAACCTCACCATGGTCATGGCGGGTGTCGGCATCGTCCTGAATGTCGGGCGGGTGACCGCTATCAAAAATAATGAAGACGAAGGGAGTCCCCTGAATGCGGTTGTTAATCTGCGCCGGGATGACGGGTGGCGGAGTGTATCCCGCCATCGCCGTCCTACAAGCGCTGGAAGGTAACGTGGACGAGGTGCTGTGGGTTGGCAGCCAGAGCGGCATGGAGGAAACCTTGTTGAAAAATTATAAGGTTTCTTATCAATCCATTCCCGCTGCCGGTCTGCACGGCGTTGGATTCAAAGCCCTGCCCGCCAACCTTCTCCGGCTTTTCCGCGGTTGGCGTCAAGCGCGCCGCCTCATCGCGCAATTCCAGCCGCAGGTGATGTTCTTCACGGGCGGCTACCTGGGTGTGCCGGTGGCTTTGGCCGGGCGCAGGATTCCATCCGTGGTCTTCGTGCCCGACATCGAACCCGGGCTGGCGCTCAAAACCATCCTGCGCCCGGCGCGCAAAGTGGCGCTGAGCTGTGAAGATTCCCTTCGCTTCGTACCCGCTTCGAAAGCAGTGGTTACCGGTTATCCGGTCCGCAAAGAAATGACCCAATGGCGGCGGGAATCCGCCCGCGCGCATTTCAACCTCCCCGCGGAGGCCAAAGTGCTGCTGGTTTTCGGGGGCAGCAAAGGCGCCCGTTCGATCAATAATGCCCTTGCCGCCTGTCTGCCGGATCTGCTGCAAAACATGCATGTCATTCACGTCAGCGGCAGGGATAACTGGGATGAAGCCCAATCCGCGGCTGCCGATCTGCCGGAAGGGTTGCGTGAACGCTATCATGCCTTCCCCTTCCTGCATGAGGATATGGGTGCGGCTTTCGCCGCAGCCGATTTGGCGATTTGCCGGTCCGGCGCTTCCACGCTGGGCGAATTGCCGGCTTTCGGGCTGCCGGCCATCCTGGTGCCATATCCGCACGCCTGGCGTTATCAGTGCCATAATGCGGAGTATCTCGCCCGCCACGGCGGCGCCGTCATTCTGGAAGATGGCTTATTGATGGAAAAAATGAAAACAACCATAGGTTCGATCATGAATGATGAGCGCGAGTTGGCTCGCATGCGCGCTGCCATGACCCGTATCTCCAGTCCCAATTCCGCCTCGCGGATTGCGGATTTGATCCGGGCTGCCGGCGGCCGCGCAGGAGGAGGAGCGTAATGGTCAGTCTGAACGTGCTATTTTATCTTTTCATCCTAATCTTCGCCCTGATCGGCGCCATCCGCGGCTGGGCCAAAGAAGTCATTGCCATGTTCAGCACCTTCCTGGCATTATTCATTATCTCGGTTCTGCAAGCCTACGTCCCGGCGGTCAGCGCTTTTCTCAGCAACAGCCCGGCTTCCTATCAGGTGACATTCAATATGTTGATCCTGGGGCTGGTGGTATTTTGCGGTTACCAGACCCCCAACCTGCCCATGCTGGTCGACAACCAGCGCTTCATGCACGACCGCCTGCAGGATACCGTGCTGGGTTTCATCATCGGCGCATTTAATGGTTATATGATCTTTGGTTCGCTCTGGTACTTCATTGACGCGGCCGGTTATCCATTCTCGTTCATCCTGGCGCCCATCGCGGGCACGCCCGCCGGCGACGCGTCGTTGCAATTGGTGGCCATGCTGCCGCCCACCTGGTTGGTAGTCCCCGCCATCTATTTCGCCATCGCGGTGGCTTTTATCTTTGTATTGGTGGTGTTCATATAATGACGCACTATCATTTGATCGGCATCGGCGGTACCGGGCTTTCGCCCATCGCGCGCGTCCTGCTGGAAAGGGGCCATCAGGTCAGCGGTTCTGATGCGCAGCTTTCTCCTATGGCGCAAGAATTGCGAGACTTGGGCGCGCAGGTGTGGCTTGGCCATCATGCCGGAAACATTGCCGGCGCGGATGTGGTCATCCGCTCATCCGCCATTCCGGATTCCAATCCTGAGGTAGCGGCTGCCCTGCAGGCCGGTATTCCCGTGCTCAAGCGCATCGATTTTCTCAAGGATCTGACCGCCGGACAAAAAGTGATCGCGGTAGCCGGAACGCACGGCAAGACCACCACCACCGCCATGCTGGCCTGGTGCTTGGACCAGATGGGCGTTGACCCTTCCTATGTGGTCGGCGGCCAGGTGAAGGATCTGCATAAGAATGCCCATGCCGGCCAGGGCGATTACTTTGTGATCGAAGCCGATGAATACGACGGTATGTTCCTGGGCTTGCGGCCCGATTACCTGGTGGTGACCAACATCGAGCACGATCATCCCGATTGCTACCCCACACCCACGGAGTACTTCCAGGCTTTTCTGAAACTCGCCCGTCTGGTGCAACCCGGCGGAAAACTGATTGCCTGCGCCGATCATCCCCGCGCGGCCGAATTGATGGGCCAGGTGAAAGACGAATTGACCGTCATCCCTTACGGGACAGCGCCCGGCATGCCTTATCGCCTTTCCGGCATCCATCATGACCCCGGCTGCGGTGTGGTTTTCGACCTGGTCGTACCGGATTCAACCGAATTTCGTGAAATCCGTCTGGGCATCCCCGGCAATCACAACGCTTTCAACGCGGCCGCAGCGCTGGCTGTCATTAACGAAGCCGGCCTGCCCGTTGAAAAAGCCATTGCAGCTTTGCGCCAATTCTCCGGCACCGGTCGGCGCTTCGACATTCAGGGCGAAGTCAATGAGATCACAGTGATTGATGACTATGCGCATCATCCTACCGAGATTCGCTCCACTCTCTCCGCCGCGCGCTGCCGTTATCCCG
>CALGUJ010000255.1 GCA_937902055.1 uncultured Pelolinea sp. | reverse complement strand
CTAGCGCCTGCCGCCGCGGCCCATGGACGCGCCGCCCATCGGGTTTTGGTACTGGCGCGCGCCGGAAAAATCGCAGGTTCCGTCGCAGGCGGTCAGACCATTCCCGCGGCTGCCGGCCATGTTTCCGCGGCCGTTCGCGCCGTACTGCACGCTCTTCAGCCAGGCGGCCTGGTCAGCGGTCAACGCGCCATCGGCTACAGCCAGATCGATGGCTTTCGCGCGCACGCTCGCCAGCAGGTCATTGACTTCGCCGGCGGCCACGCCGTTGACCATAGCGATGGCGCTCAGGGTGCTGCCGGCTTCGTACTGCGCCGTCAGGCTCTCGACGCTGACGCCCAATTCATCCGCCAGGGCGGCCAGCATGTATTCGTCGAGATCTGCATTGATCGGCACGCCCGTGCCCCGGCCCTGTGCTCCGCTCGCAGTGGTTTGCGCGAAGGCGGCTCCGCTGACAGTCAGCAGCATAACGGCGGCGATCGCGGTTGAAATTACGATTTTGTGGTTTTTCATTTTTCACATCCTTTGTTAACGAGTTGAATGTCCCCAGTTTCTCATGCGAGTATGAAGGAAATGTGAAGAAATCTTGAATTAACAGCAAAATCCCAGGAGGGAGAAGTAGCCGCGCGGGGATTTACAGGCTGCGCAGCCGCACGTAAAAATCGTAGCGGTCGCCGCGCCAGACCGAGAGCAGGTACTCGATTGGGCGGTTGTTGATGTCGCAGGTGACGCGCGTGATCTCGAAGATCGGGTTGCTTTCATTGATGGAGAGTAGATCGGCTTCCTCGGAGGTGGCGGTGCGGGTGCGGATGGTCTGCTCGGCGTCGCGCGGCTGCAGGTTGTAATGCGCGCTCCAGATGCCGTAAAAGGATTGGGTCAGGTCCATCTTGATCAGGTCGGGCATCAAAACCGTAGGCATGAAGGCGCGCTGCAGGCTGATGGGTTCGCCGTTGGCCAGCCGCCGCCGGTACACTTCCCACACCTTCTCGTTCTCGTCCAGTTTCAGACTGGTGCGGATGTGGCTGCGCGGGGAGACCTGGTTGATCCCCAGGATTTCCGTGCCCGGCTCCCAGCCGCGGCTTTTCAGGTCTTCGGTAGTGGAGCACAGATACGAAAGGTCGAGTTCCACGCGCCGCCGGCGCACGAAAGCGCCCCGCCCTTTCTCGCGGTAGATCAAGCCCTCGCGTTCCAGCAGATCCAGAGCGTGGCGGATGGTGCCGCGGTTGACCGAGAACAACTCGCATAGCTCCGCCTCGGAGGGCAGTTGGATCTCCTCCTGGCCTTCCTTTTCCTCGATGTCGTCGATGGATTCGCGCAGCACCTGGATGATCTGGTAATAATAAGGAATAGGCAGATCTTTATTGATGCGGCGCGGATTAAAGAAGCTTTCACTCATTCTCGATCACCTGATTTTTCTGATTGTACTATAGCCATTTACAGCTAAATGGCCATTTTCTTGACGCACTTATCGCGCTATGGTATATTATCCTGTATACCTGTATGTACAGGTTAGGATTTTATCACGGAATCCTGCTGCAATAGTTTTTTTATCCTTCCGGGCTTGCTAATCGTGCCCGAAATTTTTGCACAAGGCTTTCTCCTGTAATCATCCCCCGCAGGAAAGGCAAAACATTTTTTTCATTGGAGGCTGTCATAATGGCAAGTAAAGGCAAAAAAGACGTCGTTGAACGAACCTCGGCATTGATCGAGGAACAGGCGCTGACCAAGGAGCAATTGCTGACCTACCTGCGCCAGGTGATGGAAATCCGCGCTTTCGAGAACAATATCAGCACGCTGCTGGGCAAGGACCTGTTGAAGGGCGCCTCGCACCTTTACGCCGGTTCGGAAGCCGTGGCGGTGGGCGCCATCGCCGCCATCCAGGAAGGCGACCTGGTCACCAGCACGCACCGCGGCCACGGCCACGCGCACGCGCACGGCGACACCGCCGCCAAAACGCCGGCTGCCAAACAGGAACACTATAACAAGATGATGGCCGAGGTGCTGGGCAAATCGGGCGGCTACTGCAAGGGCAAGGGCGGCTCCATGCACATCGCCGACGTGGATCACGGCAACCTGGGCGCCACTGGCATCGTGGGCGGCAACCTCCCCGTGGCGGTGGGCGCAGCATTGGTGCAAAAGCTCAAGCATACCGACAAGGTCGTTCTCTGTTTCTTCGGCGACGGCGCTTCCAACACCGGCAACTTCCACGAATCCCTCAACATGGCCTCCCTCTGGGACCTGCCGGTGGTCTTTGTGGTCGAAAACAACCTATACGCCATGTCGGTGCCCTGGGCCAAGGCCAGCAAACTGCCCAACGTGGCGGACCGCGCCTGCGCCTACGGCATCCCCGGCGAGGTGGTGGACGGCATGGACGTGCTGGCGGTGCGCGGCGGCGTGGAAAAAGCCGTAGCGCGCGCCCGCGCCGGCCAGGGCCCCAGCATCGTGGAAGCCATGACCTACCGCTATTTCGGCCACTCGCATTCCGACCCGCGCGCTTACCGCACGCGCGAAGAGGAACAGGCCTATAAAGACCGCGACCCTATCACCGTGTTGAGCGAGGAAATGAAAGCCGTCGGTTTGTTGAACGACGAGGAATTTGAAGCCATGAACCAGCAGGTCAAGGGCAAGCTGAAGGACGCCATGGCTTACAGCGAAGCCTCTCCCGCCCCGGATCCTTCCGAGGTCGCCACGGACGTCTTCGCGCCCTCCATCTTCACCGTCAAGGACGTGGAAGCCGAAGCCGAGCTGCGCGCCAAAGTCAAAGCCAATAGCGGCATGCGCCAGATCTCCTATGCCGAAGCCATCCAGGAAGCCCTGCGCGAAGAGATGCAGCGCGACGCGAACGTCTTCATCATGGGCGAGGACGTGGGTCTGTACGGCGGCGCATACGGCGCCACGCGCAACCTGTTCCAGGAATTCGGCGAGTGGCGCGTGATCGACACGCCCATCTCCGAAGCCACCATCGGCGGCGCCGCGGTCGGCGCGGCCATGGCGGGCATGCGCCCGGTGGCCGAGATCATGTACGTCGATTTCACGCCCCTGTGCATGGACCAGATCGCCAACCAGGGCGCCAAGAACCGCTACATGTTCGGCGGCAAGACCAGCGTGCCCATGGTGGTGCGCACGGAAGGCGGCGCGGGCCGCGCCATCGCCGCGCACCATTCGCAGAGCCTGGAATCCCTGTGGACGCACTTCCCCGGCATTTACGTGGTCATGCCCTCCACCCCCTACGACGTCAAAGGCCTGCTGAAAACCGCCATCCGCGACAACAACCCGGTCATGTTCATCGAGCACAAGATGCTTTTCAAGAACAAAGGCCCCGTACCGGAAACCGAATACCTGATCCCCCTGGGCGTGGCCGACGTGAAACGCAGCGGCAAAGACCTGACCATGGTGACCTATTCGCGCCAGGTGCTGAACTGCCTGGCGGCCGCCGAAGAATTGGCTAAAGAAGGGATCGATGCGGAAGTGATCGACCTGCGCAGTCTGGTGCCGCTGGATAGCGAAACAATAGTCAACTCGGTCAAAAAGACTGGGCGCTTCGTGGGCGTCACCGAAGCCTACGAAAACACCAGCTTCATCAACGAAGTCATGGCGGTGGTCAACGAGAAAGCCTTCGACTGGCTGGACGCGCCCATGCAGCGTGTGGCGGCCGCCAACGTGCCCGTCCCGCGCGCGGAAGTGCTGAGATCGGAAGAGCGTCGTGTAGGGAAAGAGTGTAGATCTCGGTGGTCGC
>CALGUJ010000254.1 GCA_937902055.1 uncultured Pelolinea sp. | reverse complement strand
TTTATGGACAAACTCCCGGGCTGATGGCATTGAACAATCCCGAGAATAGATTACACCACTGGTTGGTAGTCTCGATGATCACCGTAGGCACGACGCAAAAAATGATAATAAACCCAATCACGATCATGGCGACGATTGCCCAAGTCGGATATTTTCCGGTTGCGCTGCGCCGGGTTTTTCTTTCGGATAATTCTTCCGGCAAATCCTCAACGTATTCGATAGGTTCGTCCGCGACCTTCGCCGCCGACTTTCTAAACTGTCCTTGAGCCCTCAAGTCGTTTTGTTCAGCAGGCGGGGCAGATTTCTGCGATGGAATCTCCACCTTTATGACATTGTTTTCACCAAGAGCAACCAGATCGCCATTTTTCAGTTTTTGAATTTTTGTCAGGGTTTTACCATTCAACAAGGTGCCATTGGTAGATTTGAGGTCTTCAACGAAGAGGTTCCCGTCCTTTTGAAAAAATCTTATGTGATGACGCGATACCTGAACATCGTCCAGGACAATCATATTCTTCAGATCACGGCCAATGCTGAGTTCTTCTTCTGGCAATGGGATTTCTTTACCCGCTTGAACTCCGGCTTGAAAAATTATTTTTCCATCCATACCGTAGGTTCTCCTGTACATCAATTAATAGTCGAATGAATAAAAAAAGTCAAGCCAACTATTTGACTTGACGTTACTGCAAAAAACTCCCCGCCATGTCGTGTGCGACGAGGTTTTGAACCTGCTAACGCAGGACGGGCTTTGCCTCGTAAGCTTCGCCTTGGCTTGCGCCTATCGCGTTGCACCCGAAAGAACAGAGCCCTTTTTTTAAAGTGTTGGCTCAAAACGATGAATGCCGCATCACGAGCACAGCAGGGCATTCATCTTATACCATAATTTAAAGCAAGTGTATAGGTTCGCCGATCCGGGCGAAGGCTTGACACTAAAAACCAGCTTCCATATACTGAACACATGAATGAACCTGTGATACGAACTTTTTTCGCCTGTGAACTCTCGCCCGATATCCTGATAAAAATCAGAGAACTTACAATAGACCTGAAGACAGCACTTGCCCAACAAGTCAGATGGGTCAACACACAGAACATGCATCTCACCATCCAATTTTTGGGAGAATTCAAGCAAACCGACGTTCCGGTTATTAAAAGCCAGTTGCAGCAGGCTATGGTTTCGATCAAACCTTTCGAATTGCACATACAAAGAATGGGCGCTTTTCCTTCGCCATCCAGAGCGAAGGTGATCTGGCTGGGGATCGATCCCCAACCCATGCTGGTCGATTTATTCAATCTGGTGACCTCGCAAACCAAACGGCTGGGTTACCCGCCCGAAGGACGACCGTTTTCTGCACACATCACGCTTGGAAGAGTAAAACCCGATGTCTCACCTGACGATTTCGCAAAAATAAAATCCACGATATTGGCCCGGGAAAAAATCGAGATTGGGAGGCAAACAGTGAACGATCTGCATTTCATCAAAAGCGATTTAACCCCAAATGGACCTCAATATAGGGATATTTTCGTTCTGCCCTTTTCTGGTTAAACCGCAATTATGTTAAAATGAACGCAATTTTGTGGTAACGAGGTGAATACTGAAAGAGCTTGACACAGTGCAAATCGCGCGCGGTTTGGTAAGCGCGCTTGAGGATAAAAAAGCCGAAGATATTGTCTTATTAGATTTGCAGGGGGTTGCAATTTTCACGGATTATTTTGTGATTTGTTCCGGCACAAGCGACCGTATGATCCGCAGTCTGGTGCATGCAGCCAATGACGCAATGACGGAATCATTCGGTCTGAAAGGCAGGATCGTTGGTTCTCCGTCCAATGGATGGATTGCCGTCGATTTCGGCAATATTGTTTTGCACGTCTTTTCCCCTCAACAGCGCAATTATTACCAGCTGGAGGAATTATGGTCCTCGGGAAAAACGCTGTTGAGGGTCAAATAATAGATCACATTTTCAGCAATGCTGCCAGAACTTCAGCGCTGTGTTCAGCAGGTTTGACTCCTTCGAACACTTTGGCGATCATACCCCTGGCATCGATCAGGAAAGTCGTACGAAATACTCCATCATATTCCTTGCCCATAAATTTTTTCTGTCCCCACACGCCATAAAGTTCACATACCTTATGACCCTCATCGGCGAGCAGGGTGAAGGGTAAATGGTGTTTGCCGGCGAATTTGGCATGGGATTTTTCGGAATCCGGACTGACGCCCAGGATCACCGCGCCCGCATCGGTATACAAACTATAATCATCCCGAAAACTGCAGGCCTCTGTTGTGCAACCGGGAGTGTCATCCTTGGGATAAAAGTATAAGACAACCGGTTTTCCTAAAAAATCAGACAAATTTATTTGCTGCCCTTTTTCATCCTTCAGCGCAAAATCAGGAGCTTTTGTTTTTTCTTGTATTACCATATGGATCCTCCTTGCATGCTCCTATGGTATTGATAATTCGTGGTTTCGGGCATTAGCGATTTATTAAAACGGCCAAACGGTTACTATTATTAAAGCCGGGATCGCTATGCTCAACAACCTGGTTAATCGATAGGCATATTCCCAATTTGGTGTTTGCCTCACGATGCTTCGGAAATAAAGGCTGGCTGTCAAACATTCAAGCACGAGAATTATGACTTTATACCAAAATCCACTGATCCCCGTTTCCAAGAACAAGGTCAATCCGGAGATTATTGCCAGACCAGTAATCATTTTCAAGGTACTGGGTGATCCCAGGCGTGCAACCAGGCTGTCAACGGGTGTTTTTTTCCCTTCGAGGTAGTACTCCAGATTCTCGCTTGCTTTCAGCAAAATTAACTGCAAGAATACGGGGAAAGCGGCGAGGATCAAAGCGGACTTAAGAAAATCCTGTTGGATGCTGAAAGATAATGCCGGCAACAAGAAGGCGTTCTTGAGTGCATAAGCAAATTCACGCATGCCTACCAACATCCGCTGGGCGGGCTCAAGAAAAAAAATAAAATTGATGAAGTAAAAAAGAGAAAGAATCATGATGGAAAGGTGGTTGAAACCCACACTGTCCTGAATCCGTATCAGCGGGATAAAACTCATGGCGGCCATCAGGATGGAAAATACCCAAATAACCTGGATGAAGATCAATCGAAGGTTTCCGGATGGTTTGGTTGAGGTAGAATCGATCGGCAAGGTTTTTTCCGCGTCACCGGATAAGACAACATCCAAAAATGAAGAGGAGGTATTGATAAAAAAGAACCAGATGACCAGGTTGAGAAAAATATTGGCATCAAAACGGAATCCATAAAACTTGTTAAAGGCTTGTCCGAGAAGCAGCAACAAGCTCCCGATCAGAAGTTCATCCCATCGAACAATTGAAAGAAAGAATCGGTAGAGGTTTTTCCATTTCTCGGTCATTTTAAGAAATCCGCATTTGTTCACATTTCTTTTTTATTATAAAATCTGGTTATGCAAAGAACGGGCAAGAAAAAAGAATTATCTCTTTTCCTCTTTTTGGGAGTACTGATCATTGTCGCTATAATTCTACTCGTTCAAGAAGATCATGCAGGATGGTTATTTTTCCTCGTTCCGGCGTGGCTGGTGCTGGGTATAACGTCTTTCGGCTTTTGGTTCCGTTTCGGCAGTATTAACCCGATCAATTTACCCGGATTAAATTCAACGCAGCCTCCCACTTGGTATTTCCCTGGAATTTTGTCTCCAATTTATGTGCTGCAATCCGGAAAATTGCAGCGTGATTATTTCCTGTTAAAAAACAAACCGCGGATCGGATTATTGTATATTTATCCCGACAGCGCAGCTGTGGTACAGTCAAAAGATGGGCAAAAATGGGTTCTGCAACCCGGATTTCATTACCTGGGCCGTCATAAAGAAATTTTTCTTTGTTATAAAATCGGGATAAGCCAGTTTGTGATCGGTCCGTTGGCTGAAGAAAACCCTTTCGATCAGAAGAGGAGCAGCGAGAGCTATACCGCATACCATTCGCGGCGCCTGCGCGCCCAAAAAGTGAAAGCATTCACCAGAGACTCGCGCGAAATATTTGCCTCGCTTCGGGTCGTTTACATGCTTGGCAATGATGAAATACAGATCAAAGAATCGGGAAATGGCTTGCTTCAAAGAGTTTCCACAGATTTGCAGCAAATGAACCGGGATGGTGAAGCGGCCCAGACTTTGGAAGACTTTTTTAGCAGGCGTATTATTGATCTCTGGACCGCAAAGATCTCCCAGGTGAAGAGTGAAGAGATTCGGCAGGGAGGAATAATTGATCGGATCATGACCGAAATCAATTCTGCCATGATCAATCCGGGTCAATCTTCGAAGAAGTATGCCGCACATCAGGAAGAAACTGCGGAAAAAAACCATGAGAATAGCGAGGAATGGTTTCTTCCCTTTTACCGGGTCTATCTGGATATGCTATGGATGCAACCTAACCAGGGTTCGTCCACGGAGAAAAAGCTATGAAAGACAATAGCTCCTCCAACGCACCCATCCGACCTGCCTCACCTCTTATGGGGATTGATGATCAGAGCGGCAGGCTTCGTCTGGCACTTGCCGTGGCATTCTTTTTGTTCAGTTGGTCGTTCCTGGCAATTTTGGATTACTATTTCAATCCACTTCCGGATATACCTTCGCTCACGGATTACTGGCTTATTTTGCCCGTCGATGCGGGATTTCTCCAATCCATGCTAGGTCATTATTTTTCAGTGTTCAGCATTTTGAACATGGCGATATTGATCGCACTTTGGCTGCTCGGAGTTCAATCGGCCAAGGCGATCATAACGAACGCACTGCAAATTTCCAATCCACACTTTGCCGGCAGATTTCTGCGCAAGCGCGCTTTTTCCAATCAAACGCCATGTGAAATCGATGCAACGGTGGAAAGTTTTAAAGCTTCCGATGCGGGAAAGGTTATTTCTCAACTGGGTGGTCCTTGTTTGATCAGACTCAAAGATGGTTATGGCGCGCTGATTCAAAACCGGAAAAACGAATTTCGGTTTCTGCAAGGCGCTGCCGGGGGTGATCAGGTCTGGATTGATCATCAGGTAAAATTGATCAGCATTCTGCCGACTCGTCAATCGGAATTTAAATTGTGTTTCACGGCGATTTGCGGAGACGGCACACGCTTATCGATAAAGGATATGCGGATCACGGCAACCAACCCGATGGCGGAAATCACAGTGAATTTTTCAGACAGGCAACCGGTCGAGATTCCCATTCAAAATCTCGATGAATTTGAACGGCATATGCTTACCGACTGGGATGGATTCGCCAGAGATAGCATGCAATCCGAAATTAAATCCTTTTTTCTGAGATCAAACAAGGCGATTATCAAAAAGTTAATTTCAAGCAAATCGGGGAATCTTTCAAATACCCGGTATGCAAGTGGAAAGCAAAAATTTCACTCTGAAAAACATTTTCCCGTTAATCACTCCTTGAAAAGTTTCTTTATGCGCAGAAATAGGGCGGGGTATTTTTCACGTAACCGCCGGCGCAGTATAATGCCGGAATTAAGATCCGCTTCATTTATCACAAAAGAATTTGATTCTCAAAGCGTCGATTTTCCGGTTGAATTACAGAAATTTCTGACCCAAAATTGCAAACGCATTTACAATAATGCGATCATAAATCCACGCATTATCAGCCCAGGAGAGATTACCGTTGAATAAATTCATAAACCTTCAAAAATCCGTTCAGGATGCGGTCCATAATAATCATCCAGTCGTGGCTCTGGAATCCACGTTGATCACGCATGGCTTGCCCTATCCACAGAATCGTGAAACAGCAGTCGGGATGGAGAATGAAGTGCGCCGGTCTGGTTCATTGCCGGCAACGATTTGCATGCTGGCAGGCGCCATTCAAGTCGGCTTGGATGACAGCCAAATGGAGACTCTGGCGACAGTGAAAAATCCGGTCAAGATCAGCCGCCGGGATATTGCCGCGGCCTTGGTGGCGAAACAAAACGGTGGAACAACGGTCAGCGGAACGATGGAAATTGCTTATCAATCCGGTATCCGCGTTTTCGCAACCGGAGGCATTGGCGGCGTTCACCGCGGAAATATGCAGGACGTTTCGGCAGATTTGCCAACACTCTCTCAAATTCCCATGATCGTGGTATGCGCGGGCGCCAAGGCGATCCTGGACCTGCCTGCTACCCGTGAATATCTCGAAACCGCTGGAATTCCGGTGATCGGCTACCAAACGAACGATTTTCCGGCTTTCTACTCAACCAGCAGCGGGCTGCCGGTCGATTTCCGCTGCGATTCACCCGCAGAAATCGCGCAAATCGCCAAAACACAATGGGAATTCGGATTGAAAGCAACCGTCCTGGTAACCGTCCCACCGCCGGCTGACCTGGCTATACCTGCTGAGGAAATTGAAGGCACAATCCTGAATGCCGTTAAAGAAGCTGAACGAAAGGGAATCAAGGGGGCAAAAGTAACGCCATTTTTACTGGCAAAGGTCAGCGAGATGAGCCACGAGCGCAGCATGGTGACCAACATTGCGCTATTGAAAAATAATGCTTACATCGCCGGGTTGATCGCAGGCGAATTGATTCGGATTACCGGTAAATCGTAGAACGCCGCGTTGCAGTCGGGATGATCGTCGCCGAGGGGGTAAGGGAGACGGTGGGTGTACGGCTGGGAGCGGGAGTTCGGCTGGGAACGGGGGTACCGGTTGGGGTATTCGTTCCCGTAGGGGCGGGAGTCCGACTGGGTTGCGTCGTTTTCGTTGACGTCGCAGAGGGAGCAGCGGTATTCGTCCGGGTTGAGGTCGCTGTAGGGGGCAGGGTTGCGCTCGGTTGGAGTGTTTTTGTCCCGGTTGGCGTTACGGTTGCTGTGCGCGTTACAGTCGGTGAGAGGGTCGGCGTCAGCGTTAGGGTAGGCGTCAGGCTTGGTGTAACCGTTGGGGTGGGCGGTTCACCGGTGATGCTGAAGCGTCCGGTAACCTTCCAGGTTTCACCCACGAACATTTGCACTTCATAATCCCCAGGCAGCCAATTTTCCGCGGGGATGCCGCTATCCGAATATCCGTAACCACCGGAAGCGCCATTCCAGGGTTTACTTTCGTAATATACCAATTCTCCATCCCTGAACCACAATGCAGTCCATTGTGTACCAACCGACATATTATTGTAGGAGAAAGAAGCGAAGATTTTGTCCACCGGATTGGCGAATGATATTGCCGGATCGATGGCTTGGTATTCACCGGTCAAGCGGCGCGAGAATGAAAGGCTGCTGAAAACCGCATTCGGGTTGGGCGTGACCTGTGAGGTGAAATCCTGGCTGATCACTACCGGCATTTGAGGAGTGACAGTGAATTCAAGGGTAGGGGTAACCGTCGCGGTATTCGTGATGGTAGGTGTTTGCGTTACGGTAGGCGTGAGCGTTGTGGTGGGCGTTTGCGTGATGGTCGGTGATGGTTGAAAAATCTTGTAAGTCACCGGTTCAGCATAGCTGTTGATCATGAAAGCCAAGATGACAATAATTAATGAGAAAAAGATGAATTGCCAAGCTCTGCCAAGCAACGCTCTTCGTTTTAGAAAGAACCTGAGTCGGCTGGCTTCGCGGAATGCCCGCAGTGCAACCAATAGCAATGCTGCTCCAGCCACAAGCAGCATAAAAAACAGCGTTTTTACGGTTGTCTCAATGTCGAGGTTCATCTTCCCTTTACGATCAGCCGGTGAGTTCGTTCTGTATCTGCCTGCGGCGGATACTTCTGGTAACGGCTAACATACGCGGTAAAACTTCCTGTATTATTTTATATTCAAATCGTTTTAAGGGAAAGTCAAACGCGCCTTCCGTTTGGATGATCCGCGCACCCAAACCTTCTTTAAAACGGTATACGCCCCACATGCGATCTGCTTCACTCAACGTGTCCGGTGCCCCCCAAAGATCGTAAGTCTTGCATCCGAGGGTTTTACTCAACCGAATGGCTTCCCACTGCAGCAAATAATTGGGCATTTTTTCACGGTGCTGGTTGGTGCTCATACCATAGACATACCAGGACCGATCTGCAAAATGGAACAGAAATAATCCTGCGACAGCAATGCCATCGACTTCCGCCAACAGGGGTGTTGCCATGCCCGACTTTATAAATAATTCCCACAAGAACAGGTAATATTCTTTGGGCCGTATGATAAACCCGTCACGGCTCCCGGTTTCGGCATACATCCGGTAAATCACATCAAGGTCATCCAAACCGGCAGCACGAACGCTCACGCCTTTTTTCTCGGCTAACCGGATGTTGTAGCGGGTTTTTTGCTTCATAGCCGCCAACAGATTCTCATCGGAAGATTCCAGATCGATCCAGAAGGTATTTCTGAATTGAATTTGCTGATTTGTTTTTTTCCAGCCACCTTGTTGTATCTGCTGAATGGTTTCACGACCGCTTTCATCCGGTTCATAATCCGGGTTGCCCTCGAATCCCCGCGCGGTGACGATTTCGGGATCGACCTTGATATAGACTGCGCCGGCTTTTTGCGCGTATTCCCGCAGATCATCCATAACTTTTTTATGTAACGGGTCATGCCAATTCTTGAGCAGCGGCCCTTTGGGAACATAAATTACGCGAAGTTTTTTACCGATCACCGGGAGCGTTTGCTCACGGATAAGGATCAACGCTGCTGCCTGGATGACACCTTTTTCATCTTGCCAGGTCTTTGTATCGACTTCCCAACCGTAACGCGCTTTGACCTGACCCCATTCCCAAGTCTGAAGCAGACTAGGTTGCGGGAATTGTCGCAGAATACGGTTCCAATGCGATGCGTTTTGATCCATATTTACTATCTTATTTGTGCTGAAAACTAACCAGCCATTCCTTTTTTTCGCATGCGCATGGCAAAGGAATACAATTGAAAAATGCCCGGCTGCAGAATTCTCTCATAAACCCCGGCTGTGCGCTTCAATTGGCCGCCAAATCCGCGTTTGAATCGATACACGCCCCATAATCCATCCGAGTGATCTGCAAATTTCGCTTCCAGGGTATCCTCATCCTGGTCAGGAACGCCCCACAGGTCGTACTCTGTGCAACCAGCTTCGGCTGCCCAACGCATGGCCTCCCATTGCAGCAAGTAGGTTGGCATGCGATTCCGTTCTTTCTCATCGGATGCGCCATAAAAATACCAGGCACGTCTACCACGTTTGAATACCATGATCGCGGCCAGGGGCCGGTTTTCGTAGACTGCCATGAACAATTCGCACAAACCATCCGGATGGAATAACTCGTAGGCTGCGCGGTAATAGGATTCCTGATGCACGCCAAATTGGTCGCGCTCGCCGGTAACCTGCATGAGTTCATTGAACGCCACAAGATCGGTGCTCTTGGCGATGATCACGCCTTTTTTCTCGGCCAGGCGGATATTGTAGCGGGTTTTCTGCTTCATGCGCTGCAACCACTCTTCTTCACCTCCCTCAAGGGAAAGCGTGATTGTTCGGCGGGGTTGGATGGAAATCGAGGAGGGTTTATATCTGGGCAGCTTCTGTGTGAGGATCGGCGAATCATCCTGCCAGGTATCCGGTTCGATGTAAATGACGATTGCCCGCCGCCTGCGGCAGATATTTTCGATCTCGGGCAGCAGGGCGCCCCAATCCATTCCGATAGGACCTTTTGGGATGTACGCGACTGTCAGTCCCAATGGCAATTGCCGAAACAGGATCTGCGCACCGCTATCCTGATTTTGGACGTACAAAGGCAGCCAGCCAAATGCTTTTTTAAATTCACCCCAGCGTGAGGTTTGCAGGATATGGGCGTCGGGGAAGCGGCCTAGAAATTCATCCCATTGATTCTGATTGATAATCGCCATTAATTAATTTTCGTAAGATCTACCGAACGAACACTCTTGATCTTCGCCTGAGGAATCACCAGGTTCATGAAATCGATCGCTTCTTCACCCAAACCGGAATATGCCATTCCAATCAAGCTGTCCACAGTTTCGTCCAGATCTCTTCCTTCCAAATCATCCTGGCCTTCTTCGGAATAAATTTCCGGATGAGCTGTTTGTTTAAATTCGCGGCCTTCATTCCATAAATCTTCGCTAAGTTTTTCGCCTTTACGGATTCCAGTGAAGACAATATCGATATCTTTATAAGGCTCAAAACCGGACAGGCGGATCAGATCTTCCGCCAGATCAACAATTCTTATCTGCTCGCCCATGTTCAACACGAAAGTCTCGCCGCCTTTTCCCATACCGGCTGCCTGCAGGACCAGATGAACCGCCTCCGGAATGGTCATAAAATACCGTTTCATTTTTGGATCCGTGACGGTTATCGGTCCACCCTGCGCAATTTGGCGCTTAAACAAGGGCACGACGCTGCCCCGGCTTCCCAATACATTGCCAAACCGGACGACTGAATACGGTTTCCGGCTTTGCTGTGCCGCTTTCAATACCAACATTTCGGCCAACCGTTTGGTGGCACCCATGACGCTGACCGGATGGATGGCTTTATCTGTTGAGATCAACACCAGTCGTTCCACATCATAGAGCCGGCAGCATTCGATTACATTCCGGGTGCCCAGAACGTTGTTGAGAACGCAATCCTCTACATTGTGCTCCATCAACGGAACATGTTTATGCGCTGCCGCGTGAAAAATCACGTTGGGCTTGATCCGGGCAGTTTCCTGTTTCATGCGTTCCAGGTCGCGGATATCGGCAATCGCTGTATAAAGCGGCAAGGCCGGGAAATTCTGTTTCAATTCCAAATATGTCTCAAAGATACTATTTTCGCCATGGCCCAACAATACCAGGCGGGAGGGCTGCCAACGTGCGATTTGGCGGCAAAGCTCAGTTCCGATCGAACCGCCGGCTCCGGTAACCAGTACGACTTTATGCTTGATAATTTCGCCAACAATTTCGTCATTGATTTGAGCCGTTTCACGTCGAAGCAAGTCTGAAATATCCACTTCACGTAAACGTGTCACGCTGACTTTCCCGCCCAACAGTTCGTACATACCCGGCATGGTGCGATATGGAATTTGTTTTTTGCGGCAAATTTCCGATACCGTACGAATTACGCTACCGGGCGCGCTGGGGATGGCAATAACGACCTCGTCGATCTTTTGCGTGGCAAGCACTTTGGAAAGGTCGGCCAATTGACCAATAACCGGAATACCGTGAATCTGCTGGCGTTGTTTTTCCGGATTGTCATCCAGAAACCCGACCGGCTTGCGGCTGATGGTTGGGTTTTTTAACAATTCTTTGGCTACCAATGCGCCGGCATCTCCCGCTCCGATTATCAGGGTGTGCTTATTGGAAGTCGGCGTTTTCAGAGCGTCATTCTTGTTGACAGCTTCCGCAAGCATACGCAAGCCATAACGTGAACCTCCAATCAACATGAGCGAGGTCACCCAATCAATAATTAGAACTGAACGCGGGAAGGAAATGAAAAAACGATTGGCAAACAGGATCAGCATAATGGGAGAAATAATGGCCGATGCGGTTGTCACTGCCGCGACAATCAGCCGCAACTCGCGCATACTGGCGTAAATCCACATGCGACGGTAAAGACCAAACAGGTAATAAACAACCGGTTTAATAATCAATGATAAACCGGTCATCCAGATCAGGGATAAATAATAATTAGCGAAGATTTCAATCAACTCAAGTCGCAGAATATAAGCCGCGATGATCGAGAGGACTGTCAGCCCCAGGTCTCCGACAAATAAATGACGGTTTCGAATGTTGTATGCGATCTTCATTTTATTGGCCGTGCAATCCAACAAAAGCCCCAATGGTCCTGACCATGATCATTAAGTCCAGCGCTATATTGCGGTGCATGATGTAATAAAGATCATGTTCAAGCTTGACCGAAGTCTCTTCCACATTTGAAGCATAATGATAATTGATTTGCGCCCAACCGGTAGCACCGGGTTTTACGAATAATCGCGCTCGGTAAAAAGGAACTTCCTTCTGTAATTTTTCAATCAATTCCGGGCGCTCGGCACGCGGCCCGACCATGGAAATGTCTCCGCGCAACACGTTGATGAATTGGGGCAATTCATCCAGATGGCTTTTACGAAGGAATTTACCAACCCGGGTTGCCCGATCGTCGTTTTCCGTGGCGAAGCGGGCAATACCGTCTTCCTCAGCGTCACGGCGCATACTGCGGAATTTCAACAAGCGGAAATGTTCACCGTTTTTGCCTACCCGTGTTTGCCTGAAAATGATGGGAAAACCATCATCCAAAATAATTGCCACAGTAATCAGGGGAAATAACGGAATGAGAATCAACAGGCCAATCAGTGAAATTAGAATATCGATGATTCGTTTAAGCAATTCATAGCTGCCGCTGGCATGCGCGCGATCGACAAACGATCGCAGCAGCCAGTCATCAGCCAGCAATGCGATTGGTACACGGCCAAACAGGTCTTCGTAAACAACCGGCATGGTGGTCACTTCGATTCCTTGTTCTTCCGCGGCCAGGATTGAAGAATACAGCGAAGGCTGCATATCGCCGGATATGGAAAAAATTAAATCAGAGATCCGTTCTTTTTGAATAATCCTGAACAAATCCAGGCTAGTTCCCAACACTGGCAAGCTGGTAACTTTTTTATCCGCTTTTCTGGGATCGTCATCGATGAATCCGACCAGCGAGAATGGCATGGGAGTCAGTTTTTGGATCATGCTGGCAAGCGTTGAGCCGGCTCTGCCGGCTCCGATAATGGCGACCCTTTTCAAAAAGACGGGGGCGGTGAAAATGCGAATATAAAGCAAACGCCAAAGCAGGGTTAGGATTGTGGCGGCGACAATGAAACCAGCCACGCCGCGTCTTGGCAACGAATTGGGTTCGGAGATAAAGAACACGACCAGATAGATGATGGTGCTGATGGCGGCAGTGCCGGCCACGCCTTTGATGGTGTCCGCCCGCCGGCTGGCTCGCCGGACATCGTACAGTTCCAGCATCAGCGCAATCCAGATAAAGGGGATAAAGTAATACCATTCCGGCGGCCGTTCTTTCATGAATTGCCAGGTGAAATCCATCCACTGGTCCTTCATGGCCCAAAAATAAAGCGCAAAAACCAGTGAAAGCGCAGCCGCGATCAGGTCTCCCAGAAGAAGGATAAAGCGTCTTTCGCTGTTTGTTATGCGCCATAACGGCTTTTGGTAAAGTCTGTTTTCACCCATAAATCTTAATTACGCCTCTTTGGAAAGGTCCGGGATGCTCGATAGAAAACCACCGCCCCAGGAAAAATGCATGATCAAAATTGGAAAAATCATTAGTAAATAACAAATATTCTTTCTTTTAAATGATTCAATGCTGCTGAAAATCAGCAGAACGGCAAAGTAGAAACCAAGGCCGCTAGCCAGTATTATACGAGCAAATCCGGAGAAAATGGACAACAATGCCAATAGGAGGATCAAAAAAGTAAAAACAGGGGGAATAGCTTGACGCCAGCGCAAAGAATCGGGGTATCTTTTCAACATCTTGTATTTCCAAAATCCGTAACGCCAATATTGCCTGGCCAACTGGCGCAATGTTTTCCGTGCAAAATATTTGGAATGAATTTGCGGATCCAGCCAAACCTTTCCGCCGTTGAGGTGAATGCGCGTGTTGAACTCGTAATCTTCATTGGATAACAAGCTTTCGTCGAACCGTCCCACTTTTTCAAAGGTATCCTTTCGGAAGGCACCAAAGGGTACCGTTTCGACGTAGGCTGCTTTTTTAGCGATACGGTAAAGCGCATCACCGGCCCCCAAAGGATGCGCTGCAGCGGCCGCGATTGACCTGGCTATACAGGTATCTTCGCCCGGGCAAATTTCCCAAACACCCCCAACGTTTTCCGCGATGCCATCTTTTAATAATCGGATACTGGTGGCGACGTATTCGCGATCCGGGACGGAATGCGCATCCATGCGCACCAAGAATTTTCCTCCCGCAGCTTTTGCTGCAGCATTCACCCCTGCCGGAATCGTCCTGGCAAGGTTATCAACGATAATAATTTTTAAATCGGGATGAGAATTGGCAAAATCACCAATTTTGGAACGGGTGCAATCTTCCGACATGGCATCCGCAATAACAACTTCCATTTGGGCGGTTGGATAGTTTTGCTGCAGCAAAGCATCCAGTAAAAGGTGGATGGTTTCCCCCTCGTTATAACAAGGGACGATTATACTGACTTCGGGATGGTTATTGATTCTGGATTGCATCTTCTATGGGTAGTTTTACCATAAAAGTGCTGCCTTCGCCTAATTGACTTGTCGCCGAGATTTCACCACCGTGCGCCACAACAATTTGCCTGGCGATTGCCAAACCCAAACCGACTCCATGGGCACTGCCGCCTTTTCGGGCTTTATCCACCTGGTAAAAACGTTCAAATATGCGCTTCAGTTCTTCTTCCGAAATTCCCATCCCATGATCTTTTACTCCAACGCAGGCATAATTATCTTCGCGGCTTATCGTGATCGAAATTTGCGAACCGGGTTTTGAGAATTTCATGGCGTTGTCGATCAGATTCAAAAAAACCTGTGATAACCGCGTACTATCGGCATATAGATACAGTGGCTTGGTATAAATCCCCTTGATACGAACACCGCTTTTCTCAATCTCGAACCGAAAATCCTCAATCAAGCTTTTTATCAGATGATTGATTTCTATCTTTTCTTTATTCATTGCCATTGTGCCGGCATCCAGCTTTGCCAATGTTAGCAGGTCGTTGACCAGGATATTCAACCGATCGGTTTCTTTTAAAATAACCTCGGCAGCATGTCTTACATCTGCCGGTTTATGAACGGTTTCATCAAAAATCGCCTGGGAAAAACCTTGTATTGAGGTGAGGGGGGTTTTAAATTCATGAGAGACATTGGCAACGAAATCCCGCTGCGATTTGAGACTGTTTTCAACTTTGCCGCTCATGTCATTCATTGATCGGGCAAGCTGTTGAACTTCGCGCGGCCCTTCGATGGGGATCGGCTCATATTTTCCTTCAGCAATGTTATTGGCCGATTGTGATAAGCGTTTCAAAGGCCGGGTAATCCACTCAGCCATTAGCCAACTGACCACAAAGGCGCCAATCAGCGCAAATAAACCGGTTTTAAGCATCGGCTTGACCAATTCGTCCTGGAAGAGCGAACCGATGGCCACATTCGGGCGTTCCGCAGCTACCAACAGATAATTGTTTTCATTGATTTGGTTAATTTTATAAAACCAATTAATCTTGTCTGTATCACGGTAAGTCAGAATATGCTCCTGGCTGTTTTCGACATCCTGAGCCAAGGTTGTCATGGGAGGCAATTCGGATTCCAGGTACCCATCCGACAGGAATACCAGGGCTCCATTGTTATTAATGATGGCAACCTCAACATCCAACAGCTCGGCTTCTTTGAAAAAAAGATCAATCGTCGGATCCCAATCGGCCGCGATCACAAAGGATAATCGATTGGTCAATAAGTGTGAAACA
>CALGUJ010000253.1 GCA_937902055.1 uncultured Pelolinea sp. | reverse complement strand
CGGGACGTGTTTATTACCCGCATAGACCAGGTCGCAGTGGATTTCATCCGAGATGATCCAAAGATTATTGTCCAGGCAAATCTGCCCCACCTTTTTTAATTCCTCTTCCGTCCAGACGCGCCCTGTGGGGTTGTGCGGGTTGCAAAAAATGCACAGGCTGGTCTTTTCATCCCGTGCTTTTGTTTCAAAATCCTCAAAATTGATGCTGTAATAACCATCTTTTTCCTGTAAATCGGAACAAACCAGTTCGATATTACTGCGTTCGGCGGCGTATTTAAAATAGGCGTAAGAAGGCGTTACAATCAATACTTTTTCATCCGGCTTGCAGATGTATTCAACCAGTTCATACAGGGCCGGAATGATGCCCGGAGAGGTTAGCAGGTGTTCCCGGGCAAAGCGCCAGCCGTAATGGCGTTGAGTCCAGCCTGAAAAGGTTTCATAGTATGCCGGGTCAAAAACTTTGGTATATCCGAAAATTCTTTTGTCGAGGCGTTCTTTGATGGCTTCAATGATTTCGGGTGGGGTGGCAAATTCCATATCGGCCACCCACATGCGGATAAATTCATCATCCGTATAGGGGAATTCCATGGAGGAAGATGCATGGAATATATATTCTCTGAAACCATCGGTATTTAATGCGTTGGTACCTTTACGATCAATGACTTCATCAAAATTGTATTTCATCATCCATGGACTCCTTTATCGGGAAAAATTCAAAATTTTTATAACACATCAATTATGCCACCATTTTCCGCAAAGGATGTAGTCTCATGCCAAAATACAAACTTGTTTTTTTAAAGAATACGTGCGTAGTGATTGGAAAAATAAATTACCAGGGCAAACTCGATCACCAGCAGCGCAACCGCCAGCAAAATCAGCGGCAGGGCGGCTCCCATAAATCCCAGAATTAAAATGTAACCGCTCAGGACATAATTCATTATTTTGGCTGTCATGTAGCCGCTTTTTTCTTTGATACGCATATTACGTTCGTCGTTTATTTCAATTTCTTTTTGTTTATTAATGGCTTCCATTTCCAACGCAGGAACGATAAGCGCCTGGACGAATTGCCCCACACCCAGCGCTGTCATGGCGGCGCCTATGCCAATACACAACCCAGACAACATTTTATATTGATCTGATTTGATCACAAAAAAACCAACATATAACAAAATTGCACCCAACAGTGCCTGAACAATAAACAATACTTTTTTGTTCTTCATTTGGATTCCTCTTCATAAATAAAAATTTCTTCAACCGGCAAGGCAAAATAACGGGCAATTTTACAGGCCAACAAAATCGAGGGGTTGTAACGCCCGTTTTCCAGAGAGCCGATGGTTTGTCTGGATACCTCCAGGATGGCGGCCAATTCCTCCTGGGTGATGCCCCTTGCTCTGCGTATTTCTTCCAGCTTGTTTTTCACGGGTCTTTTTCCTTTGCATAAAACGGAAAGTAAACTTTCCATTAATATAACACCCAATTGTAAAAATGTAAAGTAAACTTTCCATTTTGATTTATAATACAGGCGCTGCTTAGACCAAGCAGCGCCTGTACGGATCAATGAAAAAAATAAGGGCTTATAAATATTCTTGAAGCTGGCGAGCGCGGCGCGGATGGCGCAGGCGGCGCAGGGCCTTGGTTTCGATCTGGCGAATGCGTTCGCGGGTCAGGCCGAATTTTTGACCAACTTCTTCCAGGGTGTAGACTTTGCCGTTTTCAAGGCCAAAACGCATTCTGAGAATACGCGCTTCGCGCGGCGGCAGGGAATCGAGCACAGCCTGAATTTTTTCGCGCAGCAGTTTGTCGTAGGTGCTTTGAATGGGTGAAGGGGTAAACTCATCTTCAATAAACTGGCCCAGCTCCGAATCTTCATCTTCATCGTTGAGCGGGCTCTCCAAAGAAAGCGGCAGCCATGAAACGCGCATCATCCATTCCACTTTGTTAATCGGCACATCCATCTCGGATGCCAGTTCTTCGGCCGTGGGGACGCGCCCCAGGCGCTGTTCCATTTCATGCGCCAGGCGGTAGAGATGGCGGATGCGATCCACCATATGCACCGGCACGCGGATGGTGCGCCCCTGATCGGCGATGGCGCGTGTGATCGTCTGACGGATCCACCAGGTGGCATAGGTTGAAAAGCGAAAACCGCGCTGGTATTCAAATTTTTGAACGGCTTTCATGAGCCCCAGGTTGCCTTCTTGAATGAGATCAAGAAACGGTACACCACGACTGGTATACCGTTTGGCAATTGAGACGACAAGGCGTGTATTTGCTTTAATGAGATGATCACGCGCCGCAACACCCGCAGCGATTTTCTTTTCCAATGCTTCCCGTGTTTCAGGGCTTAATTGGCCGTTGGCATGATCCAGTTCTTTTTTTGCGGCATCACCGGCTTCAATACAAGAGGCAATTTCTATCTCTTCTTCCACCGAAAGCAGCGGCACGCGCGCCATTTCTTTGAGATACAGGCCAATGGTATCGTCTCCGGTCATCGGTTCGACTTCTTCTGAATAAAAGAAACCGTCTTTTAAGGCGGAGTCGTCATCGTCGAAATGACCTTCTTCATCCAGAATATCCACACCCCGGCGGCGCAAAGCGACCAGAATGGCACTGAGACGCTCGGCGTCCTTGCTTACATCCGGATAAACCTCAATCAGGTCCTCGGTGGTGAGGTAGCCCTGAATATCGGCTTTTTCCAGCAGCATTTTCAGGCCTTCAAGGTTTTCCTTTTTTCGCCTGCCAGGATTCGCCAATGTATCTACTCCTAATTAATCATCCTATTTGAAGAAATACATTTCTCCATTATAAGACGATGATTTGCTTGTTTTATTTAACGAAAATTAATCCTCTTTGATCACCTGATTTTGGTGTTCGCAGGTTTCTTCGTTTAGATTAGCCCCACACATCACGCATAAACCTTTACAATCAGGCCGACAGAGGGGTTTGATGGGAATTTCGAGATTCAAATATTCCCATACCAATGGCGAAAAATCAATATTTCCATCTTCCGGCAATATCAGTCCCGCTTCGGTCATTCCTCGTCGTTTAAAAGCGTATAATTCATTAAAAACCGTGCGCAGAGGTTGTTTGTAGATTTCAAGGCAGCGCACGCATTCAGCTTCAGCTTTAGCTAAAAAATCGCCTTGAGCCAGTAAACCCTGCGGTGTGCGGCTCAAACGAATAACACCTTTAAAATCGATTAAATCCATATCGGGGTTCAGATGGATTTTTTCTGACTCAAAATGGATATCTCGATTACTACCAATCGGCTGATTATATAAAAAACCTACATTAACGCGAAGAAGATTTCTAGGTTGATTCACGGTGGATCAATAAAAATAATAAGATAACAAATGGATATAATTAGACAGATGCATTATAGCATATGCGTCTAGCCAAGTCAACGATGAATATATTTGTTAAAAAAATATTAAAAATTAGGAATGATAAACTTATGACACCCTCCCTTTTAATTGCCACCAACAATCCCGGCAAATTACTTGAAATGCGTGAACTGCTTGGAGATTTACCCGTAAAGCTTTTAATGCCCCGCGATTTAAATATCAGCCTGGACGTTGAGGAAAATGGCAGCACCTACGCGGAAAACGCCGCCCTTAAGGCAGTTGCTTT
>CALGUJ010000252.1 GCA_937902055.1 uncultured Pelolinea sp. | reverse complement strand
TTTTTGACAATACCCTCATCCGTTCGTTCAAAAACGATGAAATTCTTCAAGATGTCCAGCACTCTTGTGGGCTGCAGTAAACCTATGATGCCGGCTTTCATTCGCTCGGCTTCTGGAATATCCGCGTGCGGAATCTGATCAACCAAACGAACCCCGCATAAGTCATTGGGATGGAGCAGGGGATTATCAAAGCGGTCGTCCAGGCTGGAATCTTTCCACTCGTAGTAATACGAAGAGGTGGAGCCGGGAATGCCAAACTTGGCGATGCGCCCGTTGCAGGCTACACCAAAGGCATGCGTCATGAATAATTTCGGTGTGCGCTGGGCATAGGTAGAAAACTGGTGCACCCCTTCCAGGTAGTTGACCCCCTGGCGGGCGCGTTGCTTGGCTTCGATGGGCACAATCGGAATGCCATTGACCAGCAGGACGATATCCGGCTTGACCAATTCCACGCCTTGAACCCAGTACTGCTGGGTGACGATGAAACTATTTTGCCAGGGGTCTTTGAAATTGATAAGCTGGATGTCGCGATCCTGCCCGTTGACCGTGAGGGTGATGCCTTTGGCAAGCCGCGAGAGAATAATCTCATTGCCGAGCAGGGGATCGGGATTGTTGAACAGGTTTTTGAAGAGCTCCAACACGCGCCCGGCGGTTTGAGCATCGATGTTGTTGATCTCCTGCACCTTTTCAAGGAAGATGGCATCGATTAACGGATTGGAAAACGGCCGGTTATAGGCTTTCAGATCCTGGGTGGAACGGAACTGCCAGCCCATCTGGCTCAGCCAGATGCGTACTGGCTGTTCAACCCCGTGCAATTCGGATATCATGCTCATGAAGGTTCCTCCCCTGAAATGTTTCTACTCCGTCTGCACCCGGATTTTACCGGTCAGAAGGTTCTGCAATAGAGATTTTTTTAGTTTCTCGATCTTTGTGATTTTATATTTCTTGATTTCAATGAAATTATCAATTTGATTAAGATTGTAAGCAATTTGCTCTTGTTCTTGATAGTCCTTTGGAATTGCGATTCTTAGCCCACCCAGTGCTTTCTGGCTAATATTGGTATTTGCGGCAATTTGACCAAGTGAAATTGTTTTTCTTCGATATTGCTCAGATAAAAGCAAATATAATAAAAATTTTGGAAAAACCTTCTCCTGATCATATCTATATCGAATCACGAAGCCACAAAAGATAATATCTTCGGTATGCCCAGTAAAAAGTGATGGTAATCCAATACCTTCGAGTTTTACAGAAGATCTGACAAAAACCAGATCGCCGGGAATTAAATTTAAATTTTGAGTGTTATTTACATTAACACGTTCCAATTTAGAACAATCGATTATTTTTGACCGAAATATATCATCAAGATTCACAAATAATTTCCCCGTGCCCATTTGATCGGCTTTGAAGTTAATGCCATTGGTGAACCTGCCAAAATCTTTTAATTTCATTACTTGCCAATCTATCGGTACTAATCCAAACTTCTCGTCCACATAGAACTCGTCGGACTTGCGCCAGGTGCCGTCGGGCTTAAGCCGTCCGCTAAGCAGGTGCTGCATCAAGGCTTTTTTGAGCTGCTGGGCTTGATCAATTGTTTCATAAGTTTTGTAAATTAAATTATCAACAGCCTCTAGCAGACCTGAGATTTTTTTACGTTCAACAATTGATTCCGGAGCGGGAATTCGTAATCTCTTAATCTCCCGCTGATTTATCTCCGTGAAGGTAGTACCTTGTTCCAAAACAAGAAACTTTTTTTGCCATTGTTGAAGTGCATAATACAGAAAATTGGAATTATCGATTTCGGCTAAGCTAGATATTCCTCGACCAATAGCTAATCGAATGTTGTTTTTGCATACGTAACCCACTGGAGCACGAACAGTTAATAAAATCTCTCCTGGCTCCGAGATTCTTTTTGGGTCAGATGTGTATTGTTTTGGTTGTGCAAATACCATTCCAAGATCGGCTTTTCCTTGTACAAAGGACAACCCATCACCAGCCTCGTTTATTGTTTCTCCGCCTGGAGATTGACCCATTATTACGGATGCCAATTCATCAATTCGAAACGTATTCCATCCTTCGATAGGGTAGTTCATTTGTCAATTTCCCCTAATACCTGTAAGTAAATCTTGTAATTTATTCTCTAATACTTTCTCATCAGAAATAGTTTTGTTGAGATCGGTAATAGCTTTCTTTAAGTCGATCTCTTCCTCTGGCTCAAACGTATCCACGTAGCGTGGCAGGTTGAGGTTAAACTCGTTTTCTTCAAGCTCTGCCATATCTACAATGGAGAAATAGCGCTTACGCTTCTCGGGATCGGCCAACATCTCCAGCAGTTCTTCGCGCACGCGCACAATTTCGGCGCGCTCGCCGGCAGCCTGCGCTTCGGCTTCGGCTCGTTCTGCCTGCCATTTGTCCCGTTTTGCCTGCAATTTCGCCAGACGTTTCTCCGCTGCTGTACGTTGGGGTTTGCTTATTCCTTCTGACTCCAGGGCTGCCCGGGCGGCTGCGATTTCCTCATCCAGCCCGGCGTAGCGCAG
>CALGUJ010000251.1 GCA_937902055.1 uncultured Pelolinea sp. | reverse complement strand
AACAAATAAAACCCGCAATTAGTATAATGATGACTATGAGAGCATTTATCATTATGGCACTCACTCCCCTGCCGCTGATCTACTATCAAGGAATTCCTGAAAAAACATTGTCTGTAAGAAAGTAATGGAATATCCATGACCCAATATGCCCTGAAATTCGATGAGAATGCGGTATGTTTTGAATATTCCGCGCCCAATACCTCCATTTTCCTGCCCAACGAGGCAGAATTCAGGCCAAAATCCGACAATTTAATCAGAAACGCATTCCTCACGCCACTTGGAATGGGGATTTTTGGCAAAAAAGCCCCATGTTCCGGGAAAACGATCGCGATTGCCATCAATGACCAAACCCGGCCACTCCCCCATGCGCAAATCCTGCCCGCGCTTTTAGAATATCTTACCGAAAAAGGCGCAGAAAACGAGCGCATAACGTTTTACATCGCTACCGGAACACACCGCAAGTTGACTGAAGATGAGATTTCACGCGTTTTACCGGGAAATTTATCGAAAGAATACCGAATTCAATGTCATCAATGCGACGATAACGAAAACTTGTCATACCTGGGAACGACTCAGTATGGAACACCCGTTTACGCGAACCGCGCTTATTTTCAATCAGACGTAAAGATCGTGGTCGGCAGCATCGAACCCCACCATTTTATGGGTTTTTCAGGCGGAATGAAGACAGCCGCCATCGGTTTGACCGGTAGAGAGACCATACAGCAAAACCACAGCATGCTGCCCGATCCAAATGCGCGCATGGGCTTGTATAATGATAATCCTATGCGCATGGACGTTGAAGAGATCGGCCGCATGATCGGAGTGCAATACGCGCTGAACGTAATCCTAGACGACAGCAAGCGGATAATTCACGCTTTCTGGGGGGATCCGCAGCGCGTCATGCAGGCTGGCATACCCTTATCTCTACAATCCTGCCAGCTTGGAATCCCGCAGGAAAAATGCCGTTTTGACCTGGTAATCGCTTCAGCGGGCGGTTATCCCAAGGATATCAACTTGTACCAATCTCAAAAGGCACTCACCAATTCCTGCCTATTTTCCAAAAAAGACGGCGTGATCATCCTGGCTGCCGGGTGCCGCGATGGCGCGGGCAACGAAAAATTCGTCCAATACATGCAAGGGAAAACCGGCTGGCAGCAAGTCCTGGAGGATTTCCCCACACGGCCGTTCGAAATAGGCCCCCATAAGGCTTACCAATTGGCCCAACAGGTCAAGGAGCACACCATCATCCTGGTATCGCAAATGGCGCCTGACGAAGTCAGAAAATACATGCTGCTCCCCGCCGGCGATATGCAATCGGCGCTGCAGCTTGCGGCCGAGTTCTTGCCTGCGCAATACCGCACTGCTATTCTGCCGTACGCAACTCACAGCATGCCCATTCTGCCGCGCGAGGGCAAATGAAAAAAAACCGACTGCCTTTATATCAGAATCCGCATTTGGAAGGTAAATCCTTATTTTGGCCGGGAAACGCTACGGGTGTTTTGCTGATCCACGGCTTCACAGCCACTACGGCCGAGGTGCGCTGGCTGGCTGAGGTATTCAAAACGCAAGGTTTAACGGTCAGCGCTCCCCTGCTGCCTGGGCATGGGACGTCGCCGCAGGATATGAACCGCCAGCTTTACACCGATTGGATTGCCTGCGTTCAATCCGCTTACCATAAATTGCGCGAAACCTGCAGCAAGGTGATCGTAGGGGGCGAATCCATGGGGGCTGTCTTGAGTTTGTATCTGGCAAGCGAACATCGCGAGCTGGATGCCCTGTTGTTATATTCTCCGGCCATACGAGTGGATAACCTGCGCTACGCAGGCATACTAAAATTCTTTTTCCCGCTGCTTGAGAAATCGAACAACGATCCCAACGATACGAGCTGGCAGGGATATACCGTGAATCCCCTGTACGCTGCGGACGAATTGCGAAAATTACTGCGAGCGGTGCTAGGACGGCTAACCTTAATCAGGCAGCCGGCATTGATCTTGCAAGGTATCTATGATAAAACCATTCATCCTGAAAGCGGTCGGATGATTTACGACGGCATTCAATCGCCCATCAAACGTTTGGAGATCATGCGAGAATCCGGGCATGTCATGCTGTTGGGAAAAGAAATCGAGCGTATCACCGCGGTAAGCATGGAGTTCCTGAAAAGCGCCGATATCCTTTAGACTTTGAAAGGGTTATAATTTTAGTGACAAGCGAGTTCCCTAATGGAGAATAAAATGGAAGAATATCCCGAAACCAAAGGTAAAACCACCATCGACCCCGGTGTTCTGATCAAGATTGCCAAATTGACCACCATGAGCGTGCCCGGAGTCAGCCGCATGGCGCCCGGATTGCACACTGTGGATAACCTGGTAAAGAAAAATTATTCTCAAGGAGTCAGGATCGAGGTCGAAAACAACACTGTGTATGCCGAGTTATACGTGGTCCTGCGCAACGATACCGACTTGTTCAAAACCGGTCAGACCATCCAGCGCAAAGTCAGCCGCGCGATCACGGAAATGGTCGGGATGGATGTGGGGCAAATCAACGTCCACATCGAAGACATCGACTACTCAGAACCGGAATCAGTTTAATTTTTATTTATGAAATCTCGCACCCAGGCACGGGCGGTAGCACTGCAAGCTCTTTATGAGTACGACCTATCCCACCACCCGGTTGGGATCATTTTGAACAACCGTTTTCAGGAAGAAGATCTTGAAGAAAAAACGCGCCAATTTTCGCAAGAAATCGTCCTGGGTGTTTTTCCGATCATCGATCAACTGGACCACATCATCGCCAGTTACGCGCCGGAATGGCCGTTGGATCAGGTCGCTTCGATCGACCGAAACATTATCCGCATCGCCCTTTGGGAATTTGCCGTGGGGAAGATCACCCCGGTGAAAGTGGCGATCAACGAGGCGGTGGAACTGGCGAAAGTTTACGGCTCGGATAGCACGCCGCGCTTCATTAACGGCGTTTTGGGGAGCCTGGTAGCCAAGTACGACGAATATCGGGCGGAAATCGAGACCCTTTCAAAATAAGCGGGCAACAATCCTATGCAAAAAATCCAAAAAACCCTGGCGATCCTCATATGCGGTCTGTTTTTGCTGGCTGCACTGGGTTCATGCGATGTTTTTTCTGCCAGCGGTGAAACGCAACAGAAAACGACGCTGGCGGAAACCGTTTTCGAATTAACATTGAATGAACCGGTCAATGAGAATGAAAACCTTTATCTGGAGATTCTCGATGAGGTAACCGGGATCGCTTTGAACCCCACACGCTACACGATGGAAGCCAAAGACTCCCTTTCATATTACGTGCGCATCCCGCTGGCGATCGGCTCACTGCAAAAATACCGCTATGTGCGACAGGGAACAGACGCGAATCTCATCGAGAGGGATACCTTTGGCAACGTCGTTCAATATCGCATGGCTGCGATTAAAAAACCGGCGGTGATAAAAGACCTGATAGCCGGATGGGAAGAAAAAGCTTACACAGGGAAAACGGGCGAAATCAGCGGATACGTATACGACCAAAAAACCGAAGCTCCTTTGGGCGAGATCATGATCTGCCTCAACGGGCTGCGAACGTTCTCCTCATCAGACGGTTACTTTGAACTGAAAAATGTACCGTTGGGTGAATTCAACCTGGTGGCATATCAGCCGGACGGAAAATATAAGGTTTTCCAGCAGGGCGCGGTGATCGCCGAAAATTCGGTAACACCGGCCTCGTTTGGCATCGAACCGGCAAAGACGGTCAAAGTTACGTTCGTGGCGACGCCACCTGCCGGCCAAACCACCAACGGTACACTGCGTTTCATCAGCAATCTGTATTCGCAGGGCAACACCCTCAACGAAAACTCCGGCGGCGTCAGCGTGCTGGCCTCACAGGCACCGGCCATGTCGCCGCAGAGCAATGGAACATATTCCCTTACCTTGGAAATTCCTGAAGGTTTCGACCTGCAATATAAATATTCGCTGGGCGACGGATTCCTGAACGCCGAACGCGCTCTTGATGGAAGTTACCGCATCCGTCAATTGCTGGTACCGGGACACGACCTCAAGGTCAAGAATACCATCGAGACCTGGTTTTCCAGCGGCAGCAACGCGGTCACCTTCAACGTAACCGTACCGGAAAACACCCCTGCCAACGACGTGATTTCCATACAATTCAATCCGTTTGTATGGATGGAGCCGATCCCCATGCAGCAAGTTGCGGGTAATCAGTGGGTTTTCACGCTTTACAACCCGCAGGAATATCTAAACGGCGCCCAATTCCGCTTTTGCCGAAATGCGCAATGCGGGTTGGCAGACGATGCCCTGACAACAGGCCCCTCCGCGCCGGGATACATTCTCAACCTGGAGAATGCCGCCGGGCAAACGGTCAATTATTCACTTGAAAAGTGGGCCGGTTTAGCTCAAACTGCATATACCTTCAAACCGGTCAACATCCCGACCAACAACATCTATATAAAAGCCATTGAATTATCTGCAAAGTTTAACAAGAAAGATATGGCGTATTTCGACTGGGGAATCGTGAATGCGGCAGTGAACGGCGCCAACATGCTGATGATCACGCCAACCTGGACTTTCCCAACCGCATCCAACGCCGGCATCAACCCGCGCCCCGGCAGCGATCTGCTGCAGCCTGATTTGGACAAAATCCTGGCTTTCACCAAGGAAACTAATTTATCACTTGGGCTGTATCCGCAGCCGCGCTTCATTACCGGTACGGATGATTATTGGTATAAAGTTGAGCGCAGTTATAACTGGTGGATTGACTGGTTCCAGCATTACGAGCGGTTGATCCTGCATTACGCCGATTACGCGGAATTGAACGGTATCCAGACCCTGGTGATTGGCGGCAGCGCTGTTTCACCCGCTTTTCCGGAAGGAAAACTGGCAAACGGCAACGCATCCAACAGCCCGTTTGACGCTGAAGATTTGTGGAGCGCGTTAATTGTAAAAATACGCACTCGTTTCACCGGTCAACTTTTCTTTGCACTTCCCTACTCTTCAAATATGGACACTTCGTATGAATTTCTAAAGGAAGTGGATGCCATCTACGTAGAGATGAATACAGCATTGACCACTTCCGAAAGCCCGAACTTAGGCGAACTCAGGGAACGCTTCTCGGCAATCCTGGACAATGATGTGTATAAACTATACGCAGCCCATCAGAAACCGTTGATTCTGGCGTTGAAATACGCTTCCCTCGACGGCAGCGCTTCCAATTGCCTTAGCTCCAGCAGCTCTTGTGAAAAATTCCTTCGTTCCGAATCCAACCCGTTGGCTGGGACGGATCTGGAGGAACAAGCTTTGGTTTACCAGGCCATCATCGGCGAGGCCGTCCAGAGGAACTGGATTTACGGATTGGTTTCGCAAGGTTACATGCCCAGCGTAATGATTGAAGATCATTCCTGGTCCACGTACGGAAAACCGGCCGGTGTGGTGCTTTCGCATTACTACAATTCACTGGTACGATAGAACGACAGCATAATTGGTATTCAAAAGAACCGTTTGCCCTTTACTGACAGCAAACGGTTCTTATATTTTCTCTTATGTATCAATGGAAATGATCAAATTATCTACGAAATTTTCTCAACCCCTTGATAGGCCGGCGCGTTTGCCAAGTTCAGCATGCAAATCGTCGATATCACCAGTGATGGTTCGGGACATCATTAAGTAAAAGATCCCGCACAGAATCCAGGCGCTGATGCAGATGATCAGGATAGCCGAGCCGCGGGGGCTGGGATTTTGGCTGTTGCGCAGCGAATCAGCCAGGATACCGGTGATGAGCGGCGAAAGCGCTGCGCCGCTGGACTCGATGAAATACTGGATGGCTATGGCGGTGCTGCGAATCTCGGGCAGCACAATATCATTCACAGTGGAAGTCACGTTGGGCGAGGACATTGGGATGAACAATGCCGTTACCCCAAGCCCGAGTCCGAACCATAAGCGGGCGCTGGTGGGAATGTTCATGGTAATGAAGAGAAGCAAAGCACCGGTCAGCACGCCAACCAACGCAACCATGACCCGCCCTTTCTTGCTCTTCTTGAAGAAATGATCACCCAACGCTCCGCCGATCGGATACCCCATTGCCAGAATTATCACTGCCGGCCCCATTGTCATTAGAACTTCCGATTCAAGATAACCCCGTTCCTCCGAGAGGTAAATGAAAATGAAAGCGATGATGGTATTCCAGGGAAAAACACCAAAAAAGCCTTGCAGGAACAATAACACCAGGCTTTTTTTCTTGAAAACGTCCTTTACCTTTGACCATTCAAAGCGGAAATTTGAAATTTGCTCGACATTTTCGAATTCCGGCTCGCTGGTTCCGCGCGGAACATCTTTCACGCCGAAAAACATCACAACAGCCAGCAAAATCCCCAAACCGCCCGTGATGAAAAATATATTCCTCCATCCGAGCGACACGGCAATGGTGGTAGCCAGCACCAGACCGATCAGATATCCTAACGGCTGAGTGAGCTGTAAAAACCCGTAGATCCTGCCGCGCGTTTTCGGCGGGAAATAATCCGCGATCAGGCTGTATAAACCGGGATAGCTGGAATCGTCGATACCGGTTGAGGCGCGGGTAGCCAGAAAAGCTCGGTAACTGGGGACAATTGCGCTCAACCAGGTAGTGGAACCCCAAATGAAGGCTGCCAGCGAGAGCAGCTTTCCTCTGGAAAACCGGTCATACAAGTAGCCCCAGAGCGGATAGCACACGGATCCCACGATCAGGGCGGCGGTGGAAATGGCGCCCCATTGCGTATCGCTCAGGTTCCATTCTTTATAGATTTGGGTTGCCAATGGATTGATCAGCAATTTATCCGTTTGATGCAGCAACATGAAGAAAAAGAAAATGGATAAGATCACCCAGCGATATTTGTTGGCTTGCTTCATAAATTCCTCCTGATCAGGTAAGGTGATTTGGGTATTAAAACTTAACGATTTCGCTAATTATATAGAATAAATCCGCGAATACCAGTATTTTTCGATTATCATTTATCATAGAAAATATGAACGATGATCCCCGCGCCATCCGGAACCTGATCGGTTTATTTCGGGATGGACCATATAAAGAGTTGGTCACCAGTTATTGGGAAAAGCCCGAAAAGGAACCGGACCTGGTTGAATTTCCAGAAAATTTGCCGCCCATCCTGGCGGAGTATCTGCGTGCGGGCGGTTTGAAAAGGTTGTACCGCCATCAAGCACTGGGGTTTCAAATGGCGGATGCGGGCAAGAATGTGGTGGTGTCCACCGGGACATCCAGCGGGAAAACTCTGTGTTATTCGCTGCCGATCTTTACTACGATCCTCACCCAACCCGCCAGCACTGCCCTGCTGATCTTTCCGACCAAAGCGTTGACCGAAGATCAATACAAAAAAATCGAGGATTTCAGCCAATATATACGCGGCGAGATGAAATCGGATAATTCACCCATCAAAGCGGGCATCTACGATGGAGACACCAGCAGCGCCAATCGAATAGCTATACGCAAATCTTCCAACATCGTCCTAACCAACCCCGATATGATCCATCTGGGTATTTTGCCGCACCACACTGCCTGGTCGCAATTCCTGGCAAAATTGCGCTTTGTTGTCCTGGATGAGGTCCACATCTATCGCGGTGTGTTTGGTTCGCACGTGGCCAATGTCATCCGCCGATTAAAAAGAGTCCTGAAATTTTACGGCGCTTCGCCGCAATTTATCCTTTCGTCGGCGACCATCCAAAATGCGGGCGAGTTCGCGGAAAAGTTGATTGAAGAACCTTTCAATGTGATTTCACAGGATGGATCGTATCAACCCCATAGAACGTATTTCTTTCTCAATCCTCCGGTCGTAAACGAAGACCTGGGATTGAGGCGCGGATTGATCGACCAAAGCCTTGAAATTGAACGAGAAGCGCTTACCCGCGGGATTCAATCACTCGTTTTTGCGCGTTCCCGACGCGCAGTCGAAATCGCTTTGCGGAGGCTGCGCGATAATTTTACTTCCGAAGACACACCGGCGGTCCAGGGATATCGCAGCGGATTCCTGCCGGCAGAACGCCGCGCGATTGAATCCGGATTGCGCAACGGCGCGGTCAACGCGGTGATTTCCACCAATGCCATGGAATTAGGCATCGACATGGGCGGCGTGGATGCGGTCATCCTCATGGGATATCCGGGTAATATTGCCAGTTTCCTGCAGCAATCCGGACGGGCCGGGCGCCGCCAGCGCCCTTCCATGTCGATGCTGATCGCTTCCTCCGCGCCAGTGGATCAATACATCATCCGCCACCCCGATTTTGTACAAGGCAAAAACCCTGAAAAAGCGCTGCTAGATCCGGATAATCCCCTACTGTTGCTTAACCATTTACGCTGCGCGCTCTTTGAACTGCCTTTTGAGTTCGGCGAAGCGTTCGGAAAGCTTGATTGGCTGCAGGTGAAGATGTACCTGGATATTCTGAAAAGCCTGTCTCAAGCGGTTGAACGTGAACATCACTATATGTGGATGTCCGATGAGTATCCCGCCAACTTAATTTCTCTGAGAAATATCGGCGGCCAGGCTTTTCAATTGAGGTTGCTTGGAACAGATGGGCCTTCCGCTTTGATCGGCGAAGTCGATTATGCCAGCGCGCCCAAGATCGTCCATCCCCAGGCGGTTTATTTTCACAATGGCGAAAGCTACCTGGTACGGTCGCTGAATTACGAGAAATCCCTGGTGGAACTGGAAGCGTTTCGGGGTGAATATTTCACCGAGCCGCGCGTGAATACACAGGTGGAGATCATCGAATCCATGCGTGAAGATTTTCGGGCATCCTACGGAAAATTGCTGGCTGAAATAACCGTAACCGAGGAAGTGATCGGTTACAAAAAAATCGACTGGCAAACGCACGAGATTCTGAATCAGTGCGAACTGGAGCTGCCCAAAAATGAACTACGCACGGTTGGTTTGTGCCTGAAATTGAGCGTTGATACCGTCAACGCGCTGCGTTCGGATGCCAATTGGACCAATGACCCGAACCAGTATGGCCGCGAATGGCCCAAAATCAGGCAGCGAATTCTGGAAAGGGATCAATATCGCTGCCAGATTTGCGGGAGCAACAGCAACACCGCGTTGCTGCACGTCCACCACAAGATTCCTTTCCGGAATTTTCTGAATAACGAGGAAGCCAACCGGGCAGATAATTTAATCACGCTATGCCCCAATTGCCATAAGCTGGCGGAACAAAACGTGAGGATTCGCAGCGGCCTGGGCGGATTCAGTTACCTGTTCGCGCAGATCGCACCCCTGTATCTGATTTGCGATCAGTTCGATATCGGCGATTTCATCGATCCGCAATCGAAATTTAATGATGGGCTGCCCATGCTGGTGATTTATGACCGTTTTCCCGGCGGTATCGGACTGGCAGCGGAATTGTATAATTCTGCGGAAGAGGTGATGCGGAATTGCCGGGAAGTGATCGAAAATTGCGCATGCAAAGATGGCTGCCCGGCTTGTGTAGGCCCGGCAGGTGAGAACGGCGTTGGAGGGAAAGATGCCGCGCTGCAGATCATCCTGAAGTTATTGGATACAGTGTGAACGATAAATGGACGATCTATTCGAAAAATTAAAAGCCCTTGGCCTGAAAATCGAAAAAGCCGCCGACATCGAACCGGCGGTTGAAACCGCCACGCCGGTGGAGTTGGTTGTTCCGGGGCGGTGGTTGAATGACCTTAATCGCGGGGTTTATATTGTTGAGAAAAATTACCCGGCAGGAACCGGCTACGGTAAGGTCAACCTGTGCCTTCCACCGACCTCTGATCCACTGGAGCAATTTTCGGATTCAAAGAGCCATCTGGATCCCCAAAAAATACTTTTCCTGGATACCGAGACCTCCAGCTTGAGCACCGGCGCCGGTTCAATGGTATTCATGATCGGGATGTCATTTTTTGAAAAGGAAAGCCTGAGAATTATCCAATTATTCATGGAAAAACCGGAACACGAGTCTGACCTGTTGTGTTATTTCGATAACCTGCTTGAGGGTTTCGATACCTTCGTCAGTTACAACGGCAAAGCATTCGATATTCCCATGCTGCGCAGCCGTTTCATCCTCAACCGCATTCCACCGGGTTTCAATGCGTTCAACCATATCGATCTACTGCACATTGCCAGACGGATTTGGAAAGTACGCCTCGATTCGCGGCGGCTTTCGGACATTGAAAAAGAGATCATCGAATTCAAACGCAGCGGTGAAGAAATACCGAGATCGGAAGAGCGTCGTGTAGGGAAAGAGTGTAGATCTCGGTGGTC
>CALGUJ010000250.1 GCA_937902055.1 uncultured Pelolinea sp. | reverse complement strand
GGTTGTGGGTTCGAGTCCTACCTGGGGCATCTTTATCTCCTTTCTTGATTTCTCAGAATTTCCAAACCCCAAAAAAATGGAGAGAGCAAGGCATTCCCTCAAATTAACGCCCAGGTTGTGGGTTCGAGTCCTACCTGGGGCATCTTTATCTCCTTTCTTGATTTCTCAAAATTTTCAAATCCAAAAAAAATGGATAGAGCAAGGCATTCCCTCAAATTTACGCCCAGGTTGTGGGTTCGAGACCCGGTTGGGGCACTTGGTTTTATCATTCCTTTGAAATTTTCCCTCGATCATTGTGAAATTCTCGAATTTTGACTGATGATTACCTGGCAAGCTCATCGCTTGCCTTCCCGCAATTCTCAAAATATACTTGACTGAACAAGCAACGATGAAAAAAGCACTTAACAGATCTTATTGGGAAAAAATCGGAGATTTAAATGGATAAAGTAATCAAAATCAGAAATGAAGCAGAAAGCGATTATGCGCGGGTGGAAGAAATCACCCGCAAAAGTTTTTGGAATTTGTATATTCCCGGGTGCGCTGAACATTATTTGGTTCACATCATGCGCTCCCACCAGGATTTTCTGCCGGAGCTCGATCTGGTGATCGAAGTCGATGGCCAGGTCATCGGGAATATCATGTACACGAAAACAAAGTTAATTGACGAGCGCGGGGAAGTAAAAGACATCCTTACCTTCGGCCCGGTGTGCATATTGCCGGAACATCAGCGAATGGGGTACGGGAAAAAACTGATGGAGTATTCCTTTGAAAAAGCCGCCGCAATGGGTTATGACGTGATCGTGATATTCGGAAACCCCAACAATTACGTAAGCCGCGGTTTCATGAGCTGCAAAAAGTTCAATGTCTGCCTGGAAAACGGGACGTTTCCATCGGCAATGATGGTGAAGGAACTCAAACCGGATGTCCTGGACGGCAGAAAATGGGTTTACGTTCAAAGCCCCGTGTTTGAGTTCGATGAAAAGGAAGCGGAGCGCTTTGACGAAGGTTTGGAACCCCTGGAAAAAAAGTACCTGCCTTGCCAGGAAGAATTTTATATTCACAGCCATTCGGTCATTCTGTGAAGTTCACCATCCCCAACTCAAGAGAAATTTAGGACCACGAGAACATCACTTTCCGCGCACGATCTTCCCAAGCAAAGGCATTTTGACCGAGATCGCTTTGGAAGGACAGGTTTCCTGGCAGCAGTAGCAGCGGATACAGCGGTCATAGTTGTAGATGGGTGTGTCGATGCGGGAGTTGCTGCCCCAGGCCAACGCTTTGGGTTTGACCGGGCAGATATCCACGCATTGCCCGCAGCGCGTGCACAGCGCGGGGTTGATCACCGGGCGCGGGGAGGTAAAACGGCGCATGAAGCCGGTGGAGAGGAAGCTTGTATCGGTGGTGGTCGGCTCGGGTGAGCGGTTGACGTCGAAATCCGGTTGGATGAAGCTTTCCAGCGGGTCGCCGGCGTACTCGATATCGTGCGCGCTGCCCAGCCCGAAAGCCTCGCCATGCACCAGCGGGAAGACCATTTTGGGATCGAGATCGACCATGCGGCATACGGTCGCGTCCAGCGCCACCGGGTCGGTGGAGAACAGCAGCACATGCATGGGGCGCGGGGTTCCGTTGCGCGGGCCGTTGCCTTCCATGGCCGTGATGCCGTCCATGATATACAGGCGCGGTTTGAGCAGCAGGTTCAGGTCCACCAGCATTTGCGAGAACAGGTCGGCATTGGGCATCAGCGAATGGTATTCCGCCTTGCGCACGCCCGGAATGCAGCCGAATTGATTTTTAATAGCCCCGGTGATGCGCGTGAGCGCGTGGGTTTTGAACTTGCTGATGCTGATCAGGCCGTCGCTCTGCGCCACGCCCTCGGCTATCTCGAATTGGTTGATCAGATGGCCCTGCGGGAACGGCACCACGCGCGCGTTGGTAAAATCCGCAAAACGGATGCCCAATTCCTGCGCCGCCGCGTAATGCCCGGAGCGTTTGGCGTTGGCCAGAGGATTGCCGATGCCGGGCGAATCGCCGAAACTCAAAACGGCGCCGGCTTTTTGAAAAGCGCGCGCGATGGCGGCAAACACCAGCGGGTGCGGGCTGATGTGATTATCGGGCGTGGCGCCCACCAGGATGTTCGGCTTCAACAGGATGTGTTCGCCGGCAGCGGCAAATTTCGCGGCTCCGCCCAGCAATTCCAACCCGCGTTCCACCGCGGAATCCACCAATTCAGGCCGATAATCCTGGCAGCGCACCAGGGCAACTTTGGATACCTGTTTCATCGATCAAACCTCAAAGCACATTTCTTTTTCTTCCATGAGCAGAAAATGATAACATATTCCTCCCATTCAAAACAAAACGCCCGCAATTCATTCCTGCGGGCGTTCGGATTAATATTTAGCGTTGCATCAACTGACGAAGCTGTCTCCTTCGTCCTCATCATCGTCGTCGAAATCATCCATTTCATTCTCTTCGTCGGACGATTCCATGAATTTCTGCAAATCCTCAAAGGTCGGCAATTGGCGCAGCCAAAGCAGCAGCACCTGGCCGTCGTCGGTATCTACGGATCGGGCGGCCACGATGGGGGCTTTCTCTTCCAAACCCATGTCGTTGCGGTAATGCAGGTAGATGGTGGCGTTTTTCTTCCAGGCGTGATGGCAGCGCTCCACCAGCGCGGGGCCGTTGAAGGTGCGCACCTGCGTAAAAAGCGTGTCATACAGCATGGGGCTTTCATTCAAGCCGATGGCCCAACCGTCGTTGGTATCTTCAAAAACGGGTGTGGGGCCTTCGATAATGGTGATCTTGTCATCCATTGTGTTTTATCTCCAGGTCGGGAATGATACCACAGCATCTTCCTGCGGTGAAATTTTCTAACAAAAATTAAACGCTTTGCTTATATGCAATATATATAGGCAAATTATGATAGTGTCAAGTTTGATGAAAAAAAGAGGTGAACGATGACAGTATATATTCGAACTCCTTATGGACGGTTTCCCCGCTACCGCTTTGCGGAACGTTTCCCGGGCAATTGGGAAATGCAGGAAAGCGAAGTATTCTTTCCGGTGGACGTAAAGGAAGTGGATGATGAATTCATCATCAGCGCCATGCTGCCGGGCCTGAAACCGGAAGACGTTGAGATCCAGATCTCGAACGAGAACGTGTCCCTTAAGGGCGAATTCAAGAACGAAATCGACGAAAAAAGCGCCTACATTTTGCAGGAACGCCCGAGCGGTAAATTCTGCCGCACGGTAACCCTGCCGGACGTGCTCAACGCTTCCAAGGCGGAAGCGAAAATGGAGAACGGCATTCTGACCTTGGCAATACCCAAGGCAGAGGAAGCCAAACCCAAGACAATCAAAGTAACCAGCAAGTGACATATATTCTCTCCTTTCGAAAAGAGCGGCTGACCACCGCTCTTTTCGTTTAATGAATCGTGAAATAAGCTACAATGGGCGCATGACAGAAACGCTGAACGCTGAAGAATTGGAGGATGCGCTGCAGGGATTACCGATTGGGCGCATCCGCTTTTTTGAAGAGACAGATTCGACCAACGAACAGGGATTAAAAATGGCCGCCCAGGGAGCGGTTGATTTGACCCTGCTGGTGGCGGAGCGCCAGACCGCCGGTCGCGGCCGGCTGGGGCGCAAGTGGGTGACCGCGCCGGGCGCTTCGTTGGCTTTCAGCCTGATCTTCAAGCCATTAAAAGCGGAAATCAATCACCTCAGTATGTTTTCCTTGCTGGGCGGGCTGGCGGTTTGCCGGGCGGTTGAGGATTACGCCGAAGTCGCCGCCCAGGTCAAATGGCCCAACGACGTGCTGCTGGCGGGCATGAAAACCGCCGGCATTCTGGCGGAAAGCTGCTGGCAGGGGGAACAACCGGCGGGGGTGGTATTGGGGATCGGCGTCAACCTGCTGCCGGGTTCAGCGCCGCCGGCAGGTGAAGTTCTGTACCCCGCCACCTGCCTGCAGGATCACACCCCTGTCCAGGTGGAACGGCTGCCTTTCTTGCGCGCGGTGCTGGCGCAGCTCATCGCGCTCAGGCCGCTGATGAGGCATGAACGCTTTCTGGAAGAATATTCCCACCGTATGGCTTTCATCGGGCAACAGGTAAACCTCAATTCGGGACAGGGGGATTCCTGGAGCGGGGTGGTGCTGGGGGTACGAGCGGACGGGCAATTG
>CALGUJ010000249.1 GCA_937902055.1 uncultured Pelolinea sp. | reverse complement strand
CCGCCCACCAAATGGCGCTCTTTACCATCTGGAGCAAGACCCCCCTCCCACTCCCTCCAGATGGCAAAAAGCGCCATCTGGAGGGAGGCTTTAGCCCTCCCTCCATCTTCGTTCTTTGATGATGGGGGGAGCTGGAGGGGGGTACTCTCCCTCCAAATGCACGCTTCAGCATCTGGGGGAACCGGAGGGGGTGGGGTTAAGGCATCACGAAGCTAAGAACGGATTTAGCGGGATATTATCCTTAATATAATTCAAAATCATCCTGGCCAGCGAAGCGGGGATGCGCTGGAAGGCGGGGCCGTTGGGGTTGAGATTCAGGCGGGCGAACGCGCCGGTATCGACGATGGAGCGGAACTCGGGATCGAGCAGGTAGGCGGTGAACACAGCGCGCGCGTCGTCGAAGTGCTCTTCGGGCGGCAGGCAGCGCGTGTCAAAGCGATCAAAGGCGTCTTCGGCCAGTTCAGCGCGGTCTTTAATGCGCGGAATCAAGCCCAGAACATACTCCACCACCTCGCGCAGGCTGACGTGCCGGTCGCTGTTCAGCGCCTGGCGGATTTTTTCGCGGGTGAAGAACTCGGTAGGCTTGTCCAGATGGCGTTCTTCGATCAGGCGATCCACTTCTTCCCATGCGCCGGCTTCCACGCTGCGTAACAGGTCGGGGTCCGACTTGATGCGCTGTCCGAATTTCTCGAAGTACATGCGGTCGATCCTCATTCCGTCCACGCCAATCGCGGTTTCGGTGAGCGAGTGGATCAGGTCAGCGCGTGTGCTTTCGTAATCGCCTTCGAAGATCACGCGCGGGGGCAGGCCGGAATCAGGGCCGGCCGTCTCGGTTACGCGCGGCAGGGTGAGGATTTGATCGTACTGGTAATCACGTTCGAAGTATTCCACGTTGGCAAAGAAATCGAACAGCTTGTATTTGTCTTTTTCGCGCGCTCCGAGCCGTTTTTTGTATCGCGGGTCGACCACTTGCTCGCTGAAATTATGGCGGCGCGTGCCGCGGCCCTTGATCTGGATAAAATCGGTGGGCGAGAAGATCGGGCGCATCAGCGCCAGGTTGAGCACGTCGGGGCAGTCGTAGCCGGTGGTCATCATGCCTACCGTCACGCACACCCGGGTTTTGGACGTTCGGTAGTTCTGCATGAAGTTCTCGTTCCCAGACAGGTTATTGTTGGTGAAGTTGATCGAAAACTGCTGCGCGCCAGGGATAGAAGAAGTGACCTGAATGGCAAAATCCGACTGGTACTTGCCGGGGAACATTTGGTCGGCTTCTTCATTCAACATCTGGGTGATGGTAGCCGCATGTTTCTGGCTGACGCAGAAAACGATCGACTTGCCGATCTCGTCGCTAATCGGGTCGCGCAGCGCGTTTTCGAGAAAGGCGCGGCAAAAAACGCGGTTGGTCGGATCGGAGAAGAACTTTTTCTCAAAATCCTTATGGAAGAACGTTTCTTTCACTTCGGCGTTCTCGTCTTCACCGGCATCCGGGCTGGCGATCAGCACCGCGTAGCCCTGATCGGACAGCAGTTGCGTGGTGATCTCCGTGCGGGCGTCGACCACCACCGGATTGATCAGAAAACCATCCGCGACGCCATCCTTGAGCGAATAGCGGAAGGTGGGTACACCGTTCGGGCAGCCAAAGGTCTGGTAGGTATCGAGCAGCATCCGGCGTTCCAGTTCGCGCGGGTCGTTCTGGCTAAGATGCGCGGCGTCGATATTTTTCAGGTATTCTTTGGGCGTGGCGGTCAGGCCGAGCTTATAACCGATGAAATACTCGAACACGGCGCGGCTGTTGCCGCCGATACTGCGGTGTGCCTCGTCAGAGATGACAAAATCAAAGTCGTCCGGCTGGAATAGGCGCTTGTAGCGGTTTTTCGACAGGAAGGTTTGAACGGTGGAAACCACGATTTCGGCCTTGTGCCAGTCGTCGCGGTTTTCTTTGTAGATCACGCAGCGGTAGTCGTTTTTGAGGTAGGCTTTAAAGGCTTTGGCGGCCTGATCTTCCAGTTCCAGGCGGTCGACCAGAAAGAGCACGCGGCGAGCATTGGCGGTGCGCAGCATCAGCTTGATCACCGCGGCGGAGACCAGTGTTTTGCCGGTGCCGGTGGCCATCTCGAATAGAAAACGGTCTTTGCCCTGGCGCACAGACTGCTGGATTGCCTTCAGCGCGTTGAGTTGGTACGGGCGCAGGAAGGCCAACCGGTTGGCGGCGATAAAGGCAGGGCGGGCGGCAAGGTCGCGCCAGCCGGGGTCCTGGCGATAATCGGGGCGCTGGGTGCGTGCAATGTAGTCGCTTTCGACCGGCTCTTTGATCAGGGCGGCGGTATCGGGCTGGAACGCGGCATAACCAGACACGGATTCAGGCGTTGGAAAACGCGAAATAATCTGCGGGCTGCCGCGCTGGATGTCCCACAGGTAATGCTGGTTACCGTTGGAAAGGATCACAAAGCGGCAACCCTGCTCGCGGGCGTAGCGGCGGGCCTGTTCTTTACCATCCAGGGGGCTTTTGTGTTCGGCTTTGGCTTCAAGAACGATCAAGGGAAAGCCATTTTGGTCGAACAAAAGGAAGTCTACAAAACCGCTGCTGGTGGTTTCGTAATCCTCGCCCATTTCGTTGATGGCATGGCCGGTGATACGGGTGTGGTTTTCAAGGAGGATGTTGGCTTTGTGGCCGTCTTGATCGAGGAAGTACCAGCCTGCTTCTTCGAGAAGTTTGTTGATCTTGATACGGGCGCGGGCTTCTTTCATAGCAATGTCCCCTATTTGCGCAACGGTGATAGGTAGA
>CALGUJ010000248.1 GCA_937902055.1 uncultured Pelolinea sp. | reverse complement strand
GATTATTTATTGGGTATTGATATAGGAACAACCGGGGTCAAGTGCATCCTGATCGACGAAAACGGCAAACAGATCAAGTCGGTTTACGTCGAACACGATTGCATTTTGCCCGGCCCCGGTCTGGTTGAAATGGATATGTGGCAAAACTGGTGGCTCAATCCAGCTGCCGGTGTCCGCAAGCTGCTGGGCGATCAGGCCATTGATGCCAAACGCATCCGCGCAATCGGCGTCAGCGGGCTTTATCCCGCCATGGGGCCGACGGATGCCGATGGCAACCCGATTGCCAACGCCATCCTCTACTCGGACAACCGCTCGTTTAAAGAAGTGTACGAAGTTAATGAGAAACAGGGCTTGCAGTTATCCTGCGAAGAGCTGACCCCGCGCCTGATCTGGTTCCTGCGCAACCAGCCGGAACTTTCCAAAAAGATGGCGATGTTCTTTGACGCACCGCATTACCTCGTGTACAAATTGACCGGCGCCTACGTCCAGGATACCCAGATCACCGGATTGTGGGGAGCGATCTACGAATCCCCCACAGCCAGTTGGCGCGAGGACGTCTGCGCGAAATTCGGTATTCCCGTCAATATTCTGCCGAAAGTCTACCCACCGGCCACCATTGTCGGCTCGGTCACCAAAACCGCGGCTGAGATGACCGGCCTGGCGGAAGGCACGCCTGTAGTTACCGGCATGGCAGATTTAAGCGCTTCTTTGATCGCGGCCGGAGTGGTGCATGAATACGAATCAGTGGCGTATTACGGCACCGCTGGTTTGATGCCGGTGATGAAGGACAGCATGTTAAACGGCATGCTCAAGCCTTACCCTATCTCCGAAAAGGGCGCAACTGCCCAGGATGGCTACATCTACGACTATCCGGCATATTGCCTTTCGGTGGGTGAAGCAGTGCGCTGGTTCCGCAACCAGTTCGGCCAGGCCGAGCTCGCCAGGGAGATCGAGAAAGGCGGGATGTCGGCTTATGACCAGTTGAATGAACTGGCTGCCGGCGTTCCCCTCGGCAGCGACGGGTTGATCCTGCTGCCGTATTTCGAAGGCCAACGCAGCCCATGGTTCGATCCGCACGCCAAAGGTGTGTTCTTCGGGGTCGCCACCAGCCATACGCGCGCGCATTTCTACCGCGCGATCCTTGAATCATTCGGGTACGTAATCCGGCATGGTTTGGAGGAATTCTATCCCCAGGGACACCCGTTGAAACGGGTGGTTGCCAGCGGTGGAGGTGCGAAAAGTAAGCTCTGGCGGCAGATCGTCAGCGACATCACCGGGCTGCATCAGGAATACGTGCCGGATGCGGAAGGCGCGGTTGGCTGCGCTTACGTGGCCGGCATCGCGCTGGGCTGGTACAAGGATTTTGAAAACCTGCGCGACTGGGTGGTGGTGGAGGACGTTACCGAACCCAATCCGGACGCCCAGGCTGCTTATGAAAAGTATTACCGACTTTTCAATGAAATGCATGATTATCTGAAACCCGTATTTCAGGCAAATCATAAGATCTTGGTTCAAGACAATTGAGAAAGGAAAAGAAAAATGTTCAAATACACTGAAGCTGACCTGGAAGCCGGCCGCCAAGCACTCGGCGGGGGCGGGGTTGGAAACCCGATCCACATGGTCATTGATCACGGTGAAGGCGCCGTACTGTACGATAAAAATAAAAAGGCCTATATCGACTGCACCTCGCAAGCCTGGAGCCTGAATATCGGGCATTCCCACCCCAGAGTGGTTGCGAATGTCAGTGAATTCATAAAAAATTATTCGCATATTCGCACGAGTTTTGAAACCGTTCCAAAGCTGCTGCTTTCCAAGAAACTGGCCGAGTTGGCGCCCGGCAATTTGAAAAAAGTTGCTTATGCGCTTTCAGGATCGGATGCCAATGAAGGCTCCGTGAAATTGGCAATGCGAAACAACCCCAGCAGCAACACGCTGGCGGTGATGATGGATGGCTATCATGGCCGTTCGCTGGCGATGATCAATGCCTCCTGGCCGCATCCCAATAACCGCTTCACCGCCTGGAGCGCCCCGATCCAGCGCATCCCGCAAGGTTACTGTTACCGCTGCCCGTATCGCTTGTCATATCCCGGCTGCAAGCTGGCTTGCGTCGATTACGCCAGGGAGCTGATCGTACGCGGCGCTTCCGAGCGGCCATACGCGTTGATGATGGAACCCATGCAGGGCAACGGCGGCATGGTTGAATATCCCGAAGGCTACCTGCCCGCCATCCGCAAGATGTGCGATGACCTGGGCATGCTCCTCATTTTCGATGAAATCCAGACCGGTTTCGGCCGCATGGGCGAATGGTTCGCGGCGGATCTGTACAAGACTACCCCGGATATCATGACCATCGGCAAGGCGCTGGGTGGCGGCTTCCCGCTATTTGGTAATCTGTGGAGAAGCGATCTAAAAACTTTCAGCCCCGGCGACCATTCCTATACCTTCGCGCATTTCCCGGTTTCGATGGTGGCTGCCTTGACCTTTATTGAGGTTATGGAAGAGGAAAACCTGCTCGAAAACTGCCGCAAGATGGGAAAGTTTTTCACCTGCGAATTGAAAAAATTGCAGGATCAATATGACTTTATCGGCGACGTGCGCGGCCCCGGCCTGATGATCGCCATTGAAATGGTCAAGAATAAAACGACCAAAGAACCCGATTGCGAAATCCCCGATATATTCATCAAGGAAGGCCTGGATCGCGGCGTTATCTTCGGCGAGTCCAAATACCTGCACCTGGGTAACGTGGTAAAGATCAAACCTCCGCTGGTGATCACCGAACAACAGGCTACGCAGGTCATCGAAATTTTCAAAGATATCTGCGACGTCGTGAAAGAATCGAGAAAATAAAAATTGTAAAGAGGAAAAATGATATCCGCCTACCAAAAAGAGATCTACGAACAACCCGAGGTCCATCGCCTGCTTCTCGCCAAGAATAGCGGGAAGATAAAAGAAATGGCCGGCATCTTCAGGAGCAAAAATTATAAATTTATCCTGATCGCCGCCCGGGGCACTTCGGACAACGCCGCGACTTACGCGAAATATCTTTTTTCCTCGATGGTGCACATCCCCACAGGATTGGCGATCCCATCCCTCTACACGATCTATGACCAGGTTCCCGACATGCGCGGGGGCCTGGTGATCGGCATCTCCCAATCCGGGCAGGGCAGCGATATCCTCGCGGTGTTGAAACAGGCTCGCGCGGCCGGCGTGGATACCCTCACGATCACCAACGATATTCATTCGCCCATGGCGGAAATTTCCGATTATGTGATCGACGTTTACGCCGGAAAAGAGAACGCGGTGGCGGCCAGCAAGTCGTACACCGGAGAAGTCCTGGCGGTGGCTATGTTAGCGGCAGCCTGGGCTGACGATAAAGGCAAGTTAGAAGAAATTGAACGAGTGCCCGAATGGGCAAGTTTTGTGTTGGATCAACACGATAATGTGAAAAAGACCGCACGCTGGTACGCAGAGATCGACAAACTGATCATCCTCGGCCGGGGCTACAACCATTGCACCACGAGTGAGATCGCCCTGAAGGTGAAAGAGATCACCTACGTTACAGCCGAAGCATTTTCGGGAGCCGATTTCCGCCACGGGCCGATTGCCCTGCTTGAAGACGGTTTCCCGGTGGTGGCGCTGGCCCCCGCGGGGAAAACCCTGGCCGACATGCAGGATTTGATCCGGGAAGTGAAAGAACGCAAGGTAAGGCTGTCGGTCATTTCAAACGACGAGCAGGTATTGGGCGAATCGGATTACGCCATCCGTCTGCCTGTGGATCTGACCGAATGGCTTTCACCGATCGTTGTTCCAATTCCCGGGCAGCTCCTGGCGCTCGAATTGGCGGTGGTCAAAGGCCTGGATATCGACCACCCGCGCGGATTAAAGAAAGTCACCTTGACAATGTAATCAACGAAATAAAGGATCATCAACGGAATGGAAAAATTAGCATTACTTGGCGGCCGACCGGTTTTTCAGGAGAAACACACCCTCGAGGAACAATGGCCGGCTACAAGCGACGAAGAACGTAAGGCGGTGGAACGTGATTTCCGCAACGGGCATTTCACCGGCTTGCACGACCCGGAAGTCGAAGCGCTCGAAAAGGAATACGCGGATTACGTCGGCACCCGGTACGCCATGGCATTCGGCACCGGGACCTCGTCCCTGCACGCCGCTGTGGCTGCCTCGGGGCTCAAACCGGGCGATGAGGTCATCGTACCCGCCCTGACCTTCCTGGCCTCGGCTACTTCGGTCATCCAGCAGCTTGGCATCCCCGTATTCGCGGATATCGATCCGCAGACCTACAACATCGACCCGCAATCGGTCGAAAACTGCATCAGCAACCGCACACGCGCCATCATGGCGGTCGACCTGGGCGGTTTGCCGGCGGATTATCCCGCGTTGAAGAAGATCGCGGAAAAACACAGGCTGGTGCTGTTGAGCGACGCCGCCCACTCGATGGGCGCGAAACAGAACGGCAAGGTTAGCGGCAGCCTGGCAGACGCCACCGGCACCAGCATTATGCCTGCCAAGCAACTCGCCACCTGCGGCGAGGGCGGCTTATTATCGACCGACAACGTCGAAATCCTCAACAAAGCCGGCATGGTCAGGTTGTTTGGCGAGGTGATCGAAAAGGACAAGCCGCGCGCCTACAACGCTTTCACCCTGGGCTACAATTACCGCCTCAACCCCATTCAGGCGGCTTACGCGCGCAGCCAGCTGGCCCGCCTGGACCAGTTCATCCGCCTGTTCCAGGATAATGCGGAATTCCTGACCAGGGGCATCAGCGACCTGCAGGGCATCATCCCGCCATACATCCCTGAAGGCAGCACGCACGCTTACCACATGTACCGCATGCGTTTCGACCCCCGCCTGGCAGGGTACGACGTGGACTCGGGCAGATTTACCAAAGCGGTGGAGTTGGCCATGATCGCGGAAGGGCTGCCCCTGCGCTTTTATCAGAACATTCCGGTCCCCGGACAGGTGTTATTCCAGATGAAGGAAGGTTTCGGCGACGGCATTCCCTGGTCGCTGCCCAACACCAATGCGATCCGCTACGATATCGAGGATTACCCGGTCACGCTGGACGTCCTGGAAAACACGCGCTGCCTGGGCGCCAGCGGCACTTCCGGCCCCAACTACTTCATGAACCGCAAGACCATGCAGGATTATGTCACGGCTTTCCACAAAGTGTGGGACCATCTGGATGAAGTCGTGGATCATTCCCGCAAGATGGAGTACAAAGTTCCGTGGTCCAATTTCGCACCATCCACGCGCGGTTCCTGGACGATCTACGCTCCCGGGGCTAAGAAGTAACCTGCGGCAAGGCGTTATGCTTAACGCAGTGAGAAGTGAAAGGAAGAGAAAGTGACGTTACCTTTTTTGAAAAATGGCGTGGCGCAAATCGCCATGGTAGTGGAAGACCTGGACGAGACCGTCAAGCAGTACTACCAACTGTTCGGCATCGGCGACTGGCAGTTCTATACCTATGAAAAACCGCTGGTCAAGAACATGAGCTATCGCGGCCAGCCGGCCGACCAGAGCTTCCGCATCGCCCTTTCCTATTTCGGGCAGACGCGCATCGAGTTGATCGAAGTCAAACGCGGAAATTCGGTTTACAAGGATTTCATCGAAAAACACGGTTATGGCGTGCAGCACCTGGGCTTTCTAGTGGATGACATGCAGGAAGCGCTGGCGCAGGCGCGCAAAGCCGGGCTGGAGATGACCCAGGACGGCTCCGGATTCGGCCTGGACGGCGACGGGCATTACGCTTACCTTGAGACCGAAGACAAACTAGGCATCACGGTCGAGCTCATCCAGCGCCCCAAGCGCCGGCATGAGCCGGAGAGAATATTCCCGGAAAAATAGGTACCCTGGAGAGTTGGATAAACTCCTTGTGGATATACCAAATGCCCGCAGGTTTCGCGGGCATTTGTTTAAGAAGAGACTCTTTTTTCATAAAAGAATCTTGTGTTAGACTAATATTCGTATGAACAATAAATTCTTTACGGATATCCTCCTAAAGGTAAAACTCACCCTGCGCCTGCTGAAAGACAGCCGCGTGCCTTTTTACCTGAAATTGCTGCCGGTGTTATGCCTGGTGTACCTGATCGTGCCGACCGACATCCTGATCGGCCCGATTGACGACGCCATTGTGCTTTATTTGGGCATGGATTTCTTTATCGATTTTTGCCCACGCGAGGTAGTGGCAGAGCATTTGCGCGACCTGAGGGCAAACGATACTTCCTCTCCCGCTCCGGCTGAGCAGGAAAAAGAAGGCGA
>CALGUJ010000247.1 GCA_937902055.1 uncultured Pelolinea sp. | reverse complement strand
GAACCTTTTATTGTTCATTATAATAATCTTACAATAACTGGTTTATACAGAAAAAAATGAACGCGCATTTCCGCTTTTACGCGGAATTGAATGAATTCCTCCCTTACGATAAAAGATTTCAACCTGTGACCGTATCATTTAAAGGGAGTCAGAGCGTTAAGCATTTGATCGAATCGCTCGGCGTTCCCCATACTGAGGTGGATTTGGTGCTGATCAACGGACACTCGGTCGATTTCCGATACCTGGTGCAGGACGGAGACCGGGTGGCGGTTTACCCTGTTTTCGAGAGCATGAATATTACCCCGCTGCTCAAACTGCGGCCGGAACCGCTGCGAGAGCCGCGATTCGTGCTGGATGGGCACCTTGGAAGGCTGGCTGCCTACCTGCGCATGCTGGGATTCGACACGCTGTACCGGAATGATTATGAAGATGAAAACCTGGCGAGAATTTCCGCCGTGGAGAGCAGGATCCTCCTGACCCGAGATCGTGGATTATTAAAGAGGAAAATGGTCACGCACGGTTTTTGCCTGCGCACCAAAGATCCGCGCCAACAATTACTTGAGGTAATCAAACGCTTCGATTTGCAGGATTGTTTCATGCCGTTCACCCGCTGCATCGCCTGCAATGGTATTTTGCGGAAGGTGGAGAAAGCGGATATCCTCGATCAATTGGAGCCAGGTACGCGTATGTATTTCGATGATTTTTCGAGCTGTATTTCCTGCGGGAAAATCTATTGGAAAGGTTCGCACCATGACCGCATGCAGGGTTTGGTAGCCTGGATCGGCGAGAATCTGAATGAAAAGCATCTTGAATTAGACGTAAAAAATATAGGCAAGAAAAACGAATGGTGATAGAATCGTGTCCTTGTCTCTCAAGTAATGAGGGTTGAAGAGGTAATCATCGATTTATATGTTTGCAAAGAATGTTGTTTCTGACGAGGCACCTAATCTTTATGAGCAAAAAATAAAGTTGGCGAGTCTCACTCCGGTTGAGATTTTTAGCCTGATGGGGATCGGGGAAAAAGGACTTACGAGCGAAGAAGCTCAAAAGCGATTACAAACCGTTGGTTTGAACCGTATCGCCGAAGGCAAAAAAACCTCCCTGGTACTCAAATTTCTGAATAATTTCACCCACCTGATGGCAATCTTGTTATGGATTGCCGGTATTGTCTCCTTGATCGCGAGAATGCCGGAACTGGCGATTGCGGTGTGGATGGTGAATATCATCAACGGCGCATTCAGCTTCTGGCAGGAATTCCGCGCCGAAAAAGCGACCGAGGCATTGAAGAAATTACTGCCGTCCTTTTCGCGCGTGCTGCGGGATGGCATGGAACAAAAGATCCTGGCAGAGGAGTTGGTGCCGGGCGATATTGTCCTGCTGGCGGAAGGCGAACGCATTTCTGCCGACTGCCGTTTGATCGACCAGGCAGCGCTGCGCACCGACCAATCCACCCTGACCGGTGAATCCCGCCCGGTCAACAAAACGGCTGATGTTGTGGTGCAGGAAAAGATCACCTACACAGAATTGCCGAATATGGTTTTCGCCGGAACCAGCGTATCCACCGGCACCGGAAAAGCGGTGGTCATTTCCACCGGGATGAACACCGAATTCGGCAAGATCGCCCACCTCACGCAGGAAATGAAAGAAGAACTCAGCCCGCTGCAACTGGAGATGAAAAACATCACCAAGATGGTAACGGTTATTGCCGTTCTGGTGGGTATTGTATTCTTTATAATGGCTTTAGTGTTGGCGGGGATTACGCCCATTGAAAGTTTCATTTTCGGTTTGGGTATGATCGTGGCTTTTGTTCCGGAAGGCTTGCTGCCGACCGTCACCCTGGCGCTGGCAATGGGCACACAGCGTATGGCCAAGCGCAATGCGCTGGTCAAGAAATTGTCCGCCGTGGAGACGCTGGGCTGCACCAGCGTGATTTGCACGGACAAGACCGGCACATTGACCCAAAATGAGATGACTGTGCGCGCGCTTTGGCTGCCTGAGACGCTTTTGGAAGGCAACCCCACTACCAATATCGGTCAATCTTATACACTGACCGGCACCGGTTACGAACCAACAGGTGATCTCTTGCTCGGCGATCAAAAACTAAATCCAGAACAACAGGAAGGTGTGCGTGTTTTGCTGGCAGCAGCCAGCCTGTGCAACGATTCCCGTTTACTGCAACCGGATGGCGCCGAACACAAGACCTGGCGGATCATCGGCGACCCCACAGAGGCAGCGATCAAGGTAGCCGCCCGAAAATGCGGTTTGGATATGCAGGAAGTGGATAAAGCCATGCCGCGTATTTTCGAGATCCCGTTCGATTCCCGGCGCAAACGCATGACTACCATTCACCGTATCAGCGAGGGTGAATGGCTCGACGATTTCTTTTACCATACCGAATCGCACCGCATCGCTTTCATCAAGGGAGCCCCCAAGGAAGTCCTGGATTTGTGCGATGGCGTCTACCTGAACCACAGCGTGATGAAAATCAACGACGAGATCCGAAGCGCGGTTATGCAAGCCAACGATGCTTACGCGCGCGAAGGACTGCGCGTACTGGCCGTGGCGCAGCGCACCGTTCCCAAAGGCGCGGCGAATTATGAACCCGAACAAATCGAGAATGAACTGGTGCTGATCGGCCTGGTGGCGATGATGGATCCGCCCCGGCCGGAGGTGGCTGAGGCAGTGAAAAAATGCCATAGCGCCGGCATTCGTATCGTGATGATCACAGGCGATTACGGTTTGACCGCTGAGAGCATAGCCCGCAAGGTGGGCATCGTGCGCGGCAGCCATCCGCGCATCATCACCGGCTTTGACCTGAATGGCATGGATGAAGCGGCGCTTCACGCTGCCTTGCAGGATGAAGTTATTTTCGCGCGCGTCGCGCCTGAGCATAAGTTGCGCGTGGTTTCGGCCTTGCAGGATATGGGTCAGATTGTGGCTGTAACGGGCGACGGCGTCAATGATGCGCCTGCCCTAAAGAAAGCCAATATCGGCGTCGCCATGGGCATGAGTGGCAGCGACGTGGCTAAAGAAGCCGCGGCCATGATCCTGACGGATGACAACTTCGCCTCGATCGTGAATGCCATCGAGGAAGGGCGGGCGGTTTATGCCAATATCCGAAAGTTCACGACCTATATCTTTACGTCCAATACCCCGGAAGCCATCCCCTTCATTTTATACGCCTTCTCCGGCGCCAGGATTCCACTGGCATTGAACGTGATGCATATCCTGGCAATCGACCTGGGCACCGATATCGTACCGGCGCTGGCTTTAGGATCCGAACCGCCTGAACCGGGCGTGATGGACAGGCCGCCGCGGAATTTGAAAGACCATGTTATCGATAAATCGATGCTAATACGCGCGTATTTTTGGCTTGGCAGCATTCAAAGCCTGGCGACCATGGCGGCTTTCTACCATTTTTACTGGACCAATGGATATGCCGGACAATGGATCAATCTACCCGGCGATGGCAGCTTGTATCGCTCGGCGACCGGCATGGCGCTGGCGGCAGTGGTGATGACCCAGATCGGCAACCTGTTCGCGGAACGGTCGGAGCGTACATCGGTATTCAAATTCTCCTTGACCAACAACCGCATGCTCTGGATCGGTATCGCTTCGGAGGTGCTGTTGGTATTCGCGATCATTTACCTGCCATTGTTCCACAGCTTCATCGGCACCGGCTCATTCCCGCTAAAATATTGGGGATTCCTGGTCCTTTGGATTCCTTCCCTGGTTATCGTGGATGAGTTCAGGAAATGGCTGGTCAGGACAAAAGAAAAGAGCCGATAATGTTTACTATAATAAAGAATAGCATTCAATGCTTCAGGAGGAACCAATGAAAGTGATCATCATCGGATGCGGACGCCTGGGTTCGGGCATGGCGCGCGATCTAAGCATGCGCGGCAACGAAGTCACAGTCATCGATATGGACCCGTTGGCATTCGAACGATTAGGCAAAGGTTTGAAAATCAAAACCATTACCGGAATTGGCTTCGACCGTGACGTTCTGGTCAAGGCCGGGATTGAGACTGCCGATTCCCTGGCAGCCGTTACCTCCAGCGATGAGGCCAACGTGGTAGCCGCCAGAATTGCCAAGATGGTCTTCCGTGTTCCCAGAGTGGCGGCGCGGGTTTATGACCCCCGCAAAGCCGAGATCTACCGCCGGTTGGGTATCCCCACCATCTCGCCGGTAGCCACCACAGCCGCCAGGATTGCGGAATTGCTGACTTTCTCCAACCTGAATACCCTGGTCAGCCTGGGATCCGGAGAGGTGAATATTGTCGAGATCGACGCAACCGATCTGTTGGCAGGGCAAACCATCGATCACCTTTCCTTACCCGGAAAAGCCCTGGTGGTATCCATCACGCGCATGGGCAAGTCTTTTATGCCGCATGCAGCCACGCAGATCGAATATGGCGACGTGCTTCATTTGGCTGTGATGGGGGATGACATGGACCGGATCGCGAGTTTGCTTGGGTAGGATGGAGGAAGCATGAAAACAATGATCATTGGCGGCGGCAAAGTAGGCGCGTTCATCGCCGATTTCCTGAAAAAAGAAGGACACAGCGTCCTGGTAATGGAGGAAAGGCGCGAGGAACTGGAACGCCTGTATTCCGAGATTGGCAAGGAATGCGTATTTCACGGCAACGGGACCGATCCGGTGGATTTGGAAGCTGCCGGCATCCGGCAGATGAATGTCGTGGCGACTGTGACCGGTAAGGATGAGGTCAATCTGGTGGCCTCCAGTTTGGCGCGTTTCGAATTCAACATCCCGCGCGTAATCGCGCGCGTGAACAACCCCAAGAATGCCTGGATGTTCACCGACGAGATGGGCGTGGATGTGGCTTTGAATCAGGCTGAGTTGATCGGCCGCATGATCCTGGAGGAAATGTCACTGGGAGACATGATCCCGCTGCTGAAACTGCGCAAAGGACAATTCTCAATTGTGGAAGAAAAGGTCCATCCGGATTCGAGCATGGTGGGCAAACGCATCGACCATATCAAACTTCCGGATCAGTGCGTCCTGATCGCCATTCTGCGCAAGACCGGCATGGTGATCCCGCACGGGAATGTGGAGATCAATCCCGCGGATGAGGTGATCGCGCTGTCGCATTCTTCGCAATTGGATGATTTAGCCGCCTTAATGGGGCCGGCAAAAGCAAAGTAAGCAAGGATTTTGGGTAATAATTAAGAGTCAAAAGACCGGTGTCGACCCGGTCTTTTTTCTTACAAACCTTTTACTTGCGCGATTTATAATTTATT
>CALGUJ010000246.1 GCA_937902055.1 uncultured Pelolinea sp. | reverse complement strand
TATCTTTGAAGAGGACTAATGCCAGGGCGATACCCGCCGGCGGGCACATGGAAGCGACGAAGTTGGCCGCCATCGGGCCCCAGTTGTTGGCGTCGGCGGAAGCCAGTGCGAACGCGTAGGCTGCTTTGTTGACCGGGCCGCCCATATCGAAGGCCAGCATGGCGCCCTGCACCAGGCCCAGGATGATCTTGCCGCCGCTGCTCAAATTGTTCAGAGCAGTGGTCATGGCCTGATTCAACCAGGTTACCGGGCCGCCGAGGACGTAGGTCATGCCCAAACCAACGATAAAGGTGCCAAACAGGGGAATAACCAGCACGGGCATCAGGGAAACCATCGAGGTGGGCAGTTTGATCTGCTTGATGGCTTTGGCAACGTAACCGGCGAACAAACCGCCGATCATGCCGCCCAGGAAGCCTGACCCCTGGTTGTTGGCCAGCATACCAGCCACGAAGCCCAGGGCAATACCAGGGCGATCCGCGATTGAGTAGGCAATGAAACCGGCCAGCGCGGGCACCATCAGGCCGAAAGCGACCTTGCCCCAGCCGAACATGTCAGCCGCAAAACCGGGAGTATTGAACACATAGATACCGCCCATCGCAAAGGCAACCGCGATGAGAATACCGCCAGGAACGACAAACGGGATCATGTAGGAAACACCGGTCATCAGGTGCTTCCGAATATCACCAAAGAAAGACTCTTTATTTGCCATTTCATTTCTCCTTTTCAAAATGAATTAAAACAACCGATAACTAGATTTTCCGATAACAGTCTGTCTCCTTTCTTTTGAATCCACGTAAGCTGAATTTTTATAAGCCTGCTTTCTGTTTGGCTTCACTGATCGTTTTCTTTGCATCCCAAATCGTCTCGTACGGGCCGAACTGGATGACATTCTTGTTTTGGAAACGGTCTTTCTCGCGTACGCCCACGTCCACCGCCCAGATCACCAGGTCCGCCTCGGCTATTTCTTCGTCTGTAAGGCGATTTTCGATGCCCATGGCGCCCTGGATTTCCACTTTGATCTCGTCCCCGGTATCCTTGACCGCTTTTTTCAATGCTTCGGCTGCCATGTAGGAATGGGCAATCCCGGTTGCGCAAGATGTTACTGCTATTATTTTCATAAGATCAACTCCTGTTTAGAAAGATTAATCAATAAATCCTGGGTTTTCAGGATAATTTCTTTTCACCTTCTTTGATCGCAGCCAATACATCCGCATAAGAATGCGCCTGATGAAGATCCTGGATGAAATCTTCATAGATCAACAGTCTCGCCAGGCGGGAGAGTACACGGATATATTGTTCCGCGCTCATTTCTCCGGGGATCGCCAACATAAAAACCAACTTCACAATTCCGCCGCCCAATTGGGTATCATAATAGACCCCTTCTTCGCAGCGTCCAAAAGCGACAGCAGGGGTCTTTACGGTTTTGCTTTTCCCGTGGGGAATGGCGATAAAGTTATCCATGTATGTGGGGCCCAAAGCCTCGCGTTCGTATATCGCTTTTAAGAATTCCTCACGGGATTCAATCACGCCAGCAGCATAGAATTTTTTAATCAATGTGTCCAGGAGATGCTGTTTATCCTTGATCCCTTTCAGATACAGATCAACAGTATCCGGTCGTATTACCTGAGAAATCACAAATTGGTCTTCCATGATCTTCTGGGCAAAGTGTTTCGGTTAGAGAGCTTTTAATGCCTGATCGACTGATGCTTTTTCGTGCATGATCAATTTGATGGCTTCCAGCATCTTTACAGGTTCCTTGTATTGCCACAAATTGCGCCCGACCGCGCAGCCGCGCCCGCCGGCATCCACCACCGCTTTCAGTACCGTGAGGAAATCTCTGGGATCGTCCGTTAACTGACCGCCGGACAACATCACCGGGATGGGGCAGGAATCCACAACTTCTTTGAAGGTTTCAACAGAGCCGGTGAAATAGGTCTTGACGATATCCGCGCCCAATTCAGCGCCGATGCGGGCCGCCCATTTGACGTGCTTCACATCGTGATTATTGTCGAAACCGGAGGGGTACATGATCGCCATCAGCGGCATGCCCAGATTATCGCAATCCTCCGCCACCTTTGCCAGGCCTTTCAGCATGTCGCTGGTCTTTTTGGCGCCCACCATCACGTGCATGGAAACACCGGAAGCGCCCAACTGAACCGCGTGCATAACGCTATCAGACAGCATGAAATAATCCGGCTCCGGTCCCATTTCAACGCAGGTGTCAATTGAAACCATGAACGGAATGTCGTTTTCCACGAAATGGGTATAAGCCTGCTTGATCACGCCGTTGGGCATGAAAAATGTGTCCGGATGGTGGCTTGCCAACGTTTTAATGGTTTCAACCGGGTTGATGATGCCGGGTATCGGCCCGAGCACAGCCGCATGATCCATCGCAACCACGATCGCATTATTGCTCTTCGGGTTCAACATTCTTTTCAAACGTACCTGTTTTCCTATGTGAGACATTGCTAAATTCTCCTGAGATAATAAATTGGTCAAATCAATCACATATTACAATAATTGCGAATAAATGTCAATAGTTTTAATGAGTATTAGTTGCTATTTGCGATTATATGTTATAATAAGTGTACGCTTTTATAGGTATTTCTTATTGTTTAATGATGGAAATTTCAGTAGAATTCAATGGGATAGTTAAAACAAGCATTGGACGATTGACGAGGATTCAATAATGGATGATTCCAAGAAAATATTCAGGGAAGAACGCCTGGCAATGATGTACCGCATCATCCAGGAAAAACATAAAGTATTCGTCGTTGATCTTGCCGAACAATTCAATATCTCCGAATCCAGCGTCCGGTTGGATCTGGCTGAGCTCGAAACGCGCAACCTGATCTTGCGCACGCACGGGGGCGCCATTCTGAAAGACGAGATCACGGATAACAAAGTGGTGATCGATCTGGATTCCATCAACGACCGCATCACCCACCTCCAGAAAGAGAAAGATGCCATTGCCCGTAAAACGGCATCGCTGATCAACGATGGCGACACCATCATGATCGACGGCGGCAGCACCACCAAGATGGTGGCCAAATACCTATCGGATAAAAAGAACCTGACGGTCATCACCAATTCGATCATCCTGATCCCCGACTTCCTGTACAATCCCAACATCAACCTGTATTCGCTGGGCGGGTTGGCGCAGAAAGATCACGGGGTGTGCGTCGGGTACATGACCGATGAGTTCGTGGCTCAATTTCATCCTCAAAAGACCATCCTGGGGATCGATGGCATCTCTCTGGATAAAGGGCTGACAGCAGCAAACCCATCCGTTCCGGCTGTCTCGACCGTCAAGCGCAAGATGATCGAGGTCAGCGACCAACTGATCATCGTCGCCGACCACTCGAAGCTGAACCGCATCTGCCTGATGCCGGTTGCTCCCATCGACGCCATGGACATCCTGGTCACCGATTCCGGCGCACCGAGGGATTTCATTGCACAGATCGAGCAAAAAGGGCCGCGCGTGATCATCGCGGAATGTTAGAATTACCCTCAAAAAAAAGGAAACGCGCGCCATGATAAAAAAGGTCATTAATAATCCCAAAGATGTTGTCGTTGAAACGGCGGATGGTTTGATTCTGGCATACCATGGGGAAGTGGAAAAAATTGAAAACAGCAATGCGATTAAACGAACTGAAATCCGCCCCGGCAAAGTTTGTTTATTGGTTGGCGGCGGCAGCGGACACGAACCTCTGTTTGCCGGTTTCGTAGGCGAAAATCTGGCGGATGGCGCGGTCAGCGGCAACGTCTTCGCAGCGCCCGCCCCCGACCAAATCCTGGCAGCCACCAAGGCGCTCGACCAGGGCAAGGGCGTGCTGTATCTCTATGGAAATTATGCCGGCGATAACATGAATTTTGACATCGCCGCCGAATTGGCTGAAAGCGAAGGGGTCGCCACCAAAACCGTGCGGATTTATGACGATGTGGCTTCCGCCCCGCTGGAACGCATCACCGATCGGCGCGGGATTGCCGGGGATTTGTTTGTGATCAAGGTCGCCGGAGGGGCTGCTGCAAAACTGGACAGCCTGGAAGAGGTCTATCGTGTCACTGCCAAAGCGCGCGATCTCACTCGTTCAATGGGCGTCGCGTTGGCTCCCGGTTCTATTCCCGAAACCGGTCAACCCACCTTTACCATTGGCGAAGGCGAGATCGAAATCGGCATGGGGTTGCACGGTGAAGCCGGTGTTTCCCGCGAGAAAATGATGCCGGCCGATGAATTGGTCAGCCGCATGACCGATCTGATCTTGAAAGACCTGCCATTTAATTCCGGCGATGAAGTATGCCTGTTGATCAACAACCTGGGCGCCACCACCATGATGGAATTGCTGATCGTCAACCGTAAAGTACGCGCTTTGCTGGCGGATAAACAGATCACGGTTCACGACACGCTGATCGGATCCTATTGCACCTCCCAGGAAATGGCCGGTTTTTCCATCTCCCTGCTGAAATTGGATGACGAATTAAAGCTGTATTACGACCTGCCGGCGAAATCCTTTGCATTCACGAAGGCATAAATAAACCATGACCGTTGAAAAACTATCTCTGTCTGAATTTAAAGGCGCGATGCTGGCTGTCGCGGATGGCATGATCGCCAGCAAAGACCTACTTACCCAGGCCGACCAGGCGATCGGCGATGGCGACCACGGCATCGGCATGGCGCGCGGTTTTGAAGCCGTCAAAGCCATGTTATCGGAAAAGAATTTCGCGCAAATTGAAGAGGTATTCTTCTCGACCGGTTCCAGCCTGCTGGCTTCCATCGGTGGCGCTTCCGGCGCCATTTTCGGTTCCTTTTTTATGGGCGCCGCCAAAGGCGTAAAAGGCTGCATTGAACTGGATGCGCAGGGATTCAAAAATGCCCTGGCATCCGGCCTTGAAATGGTGAAAAAACGCGGCGGGGCGAACATCGGGGATAAAACCATGGTGGACGCGCTCGAGCCGGCCGTTCAGGCTGCCACAGCTTATAACGGAAATTCTCTGGGCGAATTATGCCTGCAGGTCTATACCGCCGCTGAAGCCGGCATGCAGCAGACCAAGACCTTCACCGCCAAGATCGGCAAAGCCAAAACGTTGGGCGAGCGCACATTGGGTTTCGCCGATCCGGGTTCCATTTCAATTACATTGATTTTTAAATTCTTCAGCAACTATCTGGAACAGATGGCCTGATTTCTAAATTGTAACAAAAACCCATTCTACGGAGCAAAACATGAAGATTGCCATCGGCAGTGACGAACTTGCCTTCGAAATGAAAGAAACGATCAAAAAATTTCTCCAGGAGCAGACCGAGATTGCTATCGAAAGTATCAAGGATTGCGGTGTTAATTCCGGTGAAACGGCGGACTATCCGGATGTCGCGGAGAAAGTTGCCAGGATTATCATGAGCGGCGAATGCGATCGGGGTATTTTGGTTTGCGGCACCGGCATCGGCATGGCCATCGCCGCCAACAAATTCCCCGGCATCCGTGCCGCTCAGGTTTACGATCCTTATTCCGCTGAAAGGTCGCGCAAGAGCAACGATGCCCAGATCATGACCATGGGCGCGCTCACCATGGGCATGGAAACCGCCAAATACCTGGTGGGCATTTGGTTGCAGTGTGAATTTGCCGGCGGCCGGTCCGCCCGCAAAGTGGACAAGATCAACGCCATCGATCAGCAATTTAGAAAATAAAACCAACATTTCTTATCGTTAGGAAAACCATAGCCATGAAAAATAAATGGATCGGAACCGGCTGGAAAATGAACCACCTGATGAGCGACGCGATGCAGTATACCGATAAGCTTAGGGAATTTTGTCTCACGGAGAATCCATCCAGCAATATTTTTATCTGCGTTCCGTTTACCGTGCTTTACGCAGTTGCGCAAAAATTGAAAGATACGCCTGTGCGGGTTGCTTCGCAGAATGTCCACTGGCTCGAGCGCGGTGCCGCGACCGGCGAAATTTCTCCGCTGATGATTAAAGATACCGGCGCCTGCATGATCGAGATCGGGCATTCCGAAAGGCGCAGCATGTTCGCGGAAACTGATCTGACCGTGAACGCCAAAGTGATCGCCACCCTAAAAAATGGCCTGGATGCGCTGGTTTGCATTGGAGAAACCGCGCAGGATAAAGAACTGGGGGTCACGTTCGAAAAACTGGCCAATCAGATCAAGATCGCCTTTCATGAAGTCGGTCCTGAACATGCCGGGCACATCCTGGTGGCCTATGAACCGGTTTGGGCTATCGGAGAATCCGGCTCGCCGGCCACCCCCGAATATGCTGACGAAATCCACGAAAAAATTCATGGGGTCCTGCGCGAAGTTTTTGGTGAGCAAGCCGGCGGATCCATTCCGGTCATTTACGGCGGCAGCGTCAACCCTCAGAATGCGCTTCCGTT
>CALGUJ010000245.1 GCA_937902055.1 uncultured Pelolinea sp. | reverse complement strand
TCGGTGAGGTCCATGTTGTTTTGCTTCGCCCAGCGGCGGTTGCCGTCGGGGATGATGCCAACGTGATGGAAAATCGCATCCGCAGATACGGATTGATCGCTTGTCATAAAAAGCTCCGGTTTTTGAGTTGGCTTTATTTTACCTGTGAAAATCTTCCCGGTGGAACTGCGCAAGGCAGCCGCTCAGGATGGATGCACGTTCGAAGAGGATGCGCATCCCGTCGGCAACAACCCGGCGCGTACCCTCGTCCAGCGGCAACGCCGCCCAGCGCTCATCAGTGAACCCGTATTCCACTTCAGGCCCGCCGCGGTACCAGACGCGCAGCGAGCACAGGCGGCCGTAATCCTCCACCTGCTGCTTTTCGACCTGGCCGAAACGCCCCGCCCAGGCAGTCTCGTCCAGATAAATTTGGGGCTCGCGCGCCAGGATGACCAGGTCCACGTCCGAATCCGGACCGGCCGTGCCGCGCGCCTGCGAGCCAACCAGCGCCGCCGCCAGGATATCCGGCCGCGACGAAGCCCAGGCACGGAAATCCTCGATAAATAAAGAAAACTTCATACGCATCCCGTCGTAAATAAATTACGAATATTTTAGATCCAAATGAAAAGCTATAATGCTACTCGCGCATTTTTCAATTGAAAGCCCGGAGGTAAAGACACCTTGAGCAAACCATCCATCATCGTCATCGGCGCCGGCATGGCCGGTCTGACCTGCGCCGCTTACCTGGCCAAAGCCGGTTTAGCGGTGCAGGTATTCGAACAACACACCCGCCCCGGCGGCTACATCTCCTCCTTTCAGCGCAAGGGATTCACCTTTCCGGCCGGCCCCACTTCCTTCGGCTCGAACGGCATCATCTTCCCCATTCTGCAGGAACTAGGTCTGGAGAACAGCATTCGTTTTGCGCGCGCCGGGCACCAGATCAGTTGGGCGGAAAAAGACATCCCGCTGATTAATCCACAGCAGCTTGAACGCGAACTCGCGCTGATTTTCCCGCAGGAACGCGCCGGCCTGCAACGCTATTTCCGCTGGGTAAAGATCGGCGGCGAGGGCTTTGGGGACCTAATGGACAGCGGGGTGATGTTCGGCCGCCATGCCGGGCGCTCCGCTTTCGGAACCATGCTGCGCCACCCGCTTTTTCCCTGGGCTGTGGCAAAAGTACGCAATCAAACCAACCGCAGCCTGCACCGGCGCTATTTTTCCGATCCACGCCTGATCGCCCTGCTCGACCGGTTGGGCTATCCGGTGATGTCCGGCCAGAGCACCCTGGGTATGTGGACGGCGTACTTCAACGATACCTGGGTGCCGGTAGGCGGGATGCAGAGCATGGCCGACAGGCTGGCGCAATGCGCGCAAGCCCACGGCGGCGTGATCCACTTCGGGCAGTCCGTCCGTCGCATCCGCCTGGAGGGTCAACGCGCCCGCGGCGTGGAGCTGGAAGACGGAACCCGCGTATCCGGCGATTGGATCATATCCGCGGCCGACCTGATGCGCACCTGCCTGGACTTGATCGGGCAGGAGCACCTGGGGGCCGGCATGCCGGCCAAGCTGGCACGCGCGCTGCCCTCCGAGTCCACCTTCACCGTCTTCCTGGGTCTGCGCGGCAGCCCGCAGCTCAGCGCCGTCCTGGAACGTTTCCGGAACAGCCATGTGAGTTACAACGGAAAAGACGGCCATCCGTTGCACCTGGTGCTGCTATCCAAAGACGACCCCTCGCTGGCGCCGGCCGGCGGCCACGCGTTGAGCCTGGGATACCTGAGCCCTTACGCGGAATGGGAAAACCTGAAAGACGATCCGTCCCCTTATCGCGCTGAGAAAGCCAGGCGAACGGACGCATTATTGAGGCAGGCGGAAGAATTCATCCCGGGCCTGGGCGCGCACATCGCGGTGCAGGAAAGCGCCACCCCGCTGACCTGCGAGCGCTACACCGGCAACTGGCGCGGTGGCACGGCCGGTTGGTGCTGGGATCCGCAAGCCGCGCAGCGCTTCGATTGGCAGCGCGACATCCCGGTGGAGCATTTCCGGGCCATCGGCCATTACGTGTTCAACCCCGGCGGCGTGCCAACCGCCATGATCACGGCCTGGTACATCGCACAGGAGATCATCAAAGAGGGGATATCATCTTAAGGAGCACAGAGATGAAGAATAGGCGGCGCTAATCAACGATCACAGGAATTTCCCACCAGATCGGTGTTCAGGTCGATAAATTCCTTCAGAACTCCGCCGCCCCCATCCAGCAAGATCTCCCAGCCATGTTTCAGGGCGTGATCCCGCAGAATCTTATCGGGAGCCACCGCCACCGGATGGGCTGCTTTTTGCAGGAAAGGCAAATCATTGCAGGAATCGCTGTAACCCCAGCTATCCTCCAACGAACATCCGTTCTCGCGCAGCCAGGCATCCAGCAAAATCACTTTTCTCGCCTGAAAGGGAATGGTGCCAATGATCTTACCGGTAGGACGGCCTTCGGTGTCCAATTCGCTTTGTGTCGCGATCAGATCCGCCACGCCCAGCAGATCCGCGATCGGGCGCGAGAGAAAAACGCTGGTGGCCGTGATCAGCAGGATCCTGTCCCCCTGCGCGCGGTGCCGGTTCAGGCGTTCGAGCACTTCAGGGCGCAGGTGAGAACGCACCAATTGGAGAAATCCGGCCAATGATTCCCGTAAGGTATCGGCCGGCAAATCCTTGAATAAATTCAGGAAAAATACTTCGTACTGGTCGAAATCCATTTGACCGACCGCGTAGGTTTGGGTGAACTCGACCACGCGCTGGATGGCCTGCGCATCGACCAAACCGCGCTCCACCATGAATTTCAGCCAGAGACCCTCGCTGTCACAATCCACCAGGGTGTCGTCCAAATCAAAAATTGCCAATGCCATTCAATCAATCAATACCGTTCGACGAATTCAGACATTTTAAAAAACTGCCCGCTCGATATCAGTACCCTTTCAAAAAGCTGCATAATGATACCAAACTCGGCACAGCGAGCAAACAGAATAAGATTTGAAATTTGGAAAGATTACCAGATACCCGGTATCAGGCGGTAACGCACCTTTTGGGTATATTCTCTATACCCCGGCAACTGCGCCTGCAGAAAATTATCCTCCAGGTGGGTGCGGATGACTAGCACAACCGTCAGCAGCCCGGCCGGCAGGTAGGCCCACAACGAATCCATAAAGATGGGCGTAACCAGATACACCAGCAGCGCGCCGGCATACCCCGGGTGGCGCATGAAAGCATAAGGGCCGCTGGAAATGACCTGATGCCCGCGGTCGCTCTGCAGGCGCACCATGCCCGAGAAGAAGCGGTTTTCGACCAACGCCCAGGAACTCCAGGCAAATCCGCCCAGAAAGAGGATTATCGCAATGATTTTCGGGAACAGATTGAAGACGTGCGCCTGGCCATAATAAGCTTCCAACCCCATGACCAGCGGAATGAGGTTGCCGCCAAGTCCCACCAGCGGGGCGAGATATTTATCCCAGCGCTGGGTGTTCTCATGCTGCATGAACTTGCCGCGTTCGGCGAGCAGATCGGGGTTTTTGCGGGCGATCAGCAGGCGGCTGGCTAAAAAGTTGACCATGCATGCCAGCGCGTACACCCAGGCTTCCCACCAATCCCAACGCCCGGAAAGCAGCAGCGGCAGCATGGGGAAAAATATCAAAAATAAAAAAATCTGAATCCAGTTGGTAATAGTCAAAGTTTTTTTCTTCTGTTCCATCCTATCCCTCGCATTGCACAAAGTTCCGGAATACCGAAATGTTACCACAGGCCGGGCAGCAGGCGGTAGCGCACGCGTCCGGCATAATCCGCATAACCTGCCAGTTCGGATTGCAGCGTATGATCCTCCAGATAAGTGCGCAGAATCAACAGAAAAACGGTCGCCAGACTGACAAAGAAAGCCGGCCAGGATTCCAGCAGGAGCGGCGCCGCCAGTTCGAACAGGATCGCGCCAGTGTAAGCCGGATGCCGCACCCACTGATATGGCCCATCCGAAACGACGCTCTGGTTGCGCTCCGGCTGCAGGCGCACGATCTGGGAGAAGAAGGCATTGGAAGCCGTCGCCCAGAGTACCAGCGCGTACCCCGCCACGCCAACCAGGAAAGCGCCAAGCTGAAGGCCTGTTGGGAAAAACCCGCTCCAGGCAAAGCGCCGATCCAGTCCAGCCAGGATGTAGCGCCCCAATTGCAGCAAGCCGACGGCGCTCATAATGGCGCCGTCCCAGCCCTTGGAGCCCTGGCGCGGGCCGAGGCGTTCGGCAATCAAAGCGGGATGGATGCGCAGAAGCACCAGCGCCGTGGCGGCCACCCAGGCCAGCATGATTCCCAACACCGCCCAGGCTTGCGGCCAATCCAGCCGGCCGGCAGGGATGAACAACGCGGCAGCCATGATCAGCAGGCCCATGACCTCGCGAACGGCATAGCGGGTGAACAGTTTTTTATTCACGCCCTTATCATACAATATTTGCGCAATTTTGACAGGTCAATGAGCTGATCTATATGTCAATATTACTTGTCTTAGTCAAGTATTTAAGTGATAATAGCAAATATAAAAAGCTTAAAGGTGGAATCATGAATGATAATAATCTCCCGGACGCAGCCAGATCCGTGCGCAGTTTCAACCGTTTTTACACCCGACAAATCGGCTTGCTGCAGCAAGGCCTGCTGGATAGCCCCTATTCATTAAGCGAAGCGCGGATCATTTACGAGTTGGCGCAGCAGGATGGCGTCACCGCAACGGAATTGGGCAAATTCTTGAACCTCGATGCCGGATACTTGAGCCGCATGATTAGCGCTTTCGTAAAAAAGGGATTGGTCATCAAGGAAGTATCCAGGAAAGATGGCCGTCAAAGCCACCTGCGATTGAGCGAGCCTGGCAGGCAGGCGTTTGCGTTGCTGGATAATCGCTCACAGCAGGAAATCGAAGCCATGTTGAGCCCGCTCTCCCCTCAAAAGCGGGAACGACTGGTGACTTCCATGCGCGCCATCGAAGATGTGCTCCAGCCAAAACCGCAAACCAAAGCCCCATATGTGCTGCGCCCCCCGCAACCGGGTGACCTGGGTTGGGTGGCGGCGCGCCATGGCGCGCTCTACGCGCAGGAATATCAATGGGATTGGACGTTTGAAGGATTGGTGGCGGGGATCGTCGCGGATTTTGTTAAAAATTATGATCCTCAAAAGGAACGCTGCTGGATCGCCGAAGTGGACGGTGAAAATGCCGGCTCGGTTTTTGTGGTGAAAAAAACCGGAGAAATTGCCAAGTTGCGCATGCTGCTGGTGGAACCTTGGGCGCGCGGATTGGGGATCGGAAGGCGCTTGGTGGAGGAATGCCTGCGCTTTGCGCGGCAATGCGGCTATCGCAAAATGACGCTGTGGACCAATAGCTGCCTGCTGGCAGCGCGCCATATCTACGAAAAAACCGGGTTCACATTGATGGAATCCGAAGCCTATCACGATTTCGGCCAGGATCTGGTCAGCGAAACCTGGGAACGAGATCTATAGATTTTTTACACCACTTCTGCAGACTGGCGATCGTTACTCGCTAAAATACCGCCGTACCCTGGCGGCAATCTGGCGTTCCGTCATTCTGCCGGCGGTTTCCACACCAACCACGTACTTACCCAGCCCGGATTTCTCCATTTGCTTTTTCAATTCGTCCTTGGCTTCACTGGGGCCGATAATGAGGATTGCTTGAGCAGGTTGAAGGCTGGCGATGATCGCATCATAGTAGGTGTTCAAGTAACCGGAAAAAATCCTTTGCCGGGCGGTATCCTTGGGGACATGCAAGACATCGAACGGCCCTTTCAGAGGATTATCGCTGGAACGGCGGAGCTGCTTCTCCGCCCCGGAGTTGATCGACTCCACTTTTTCCCCCTGTTCCGTGAGCTTTACAATGATCGCCTTTCTATGATCGACCCATAAACCCACTTTCATTCCCATCGTATACTCCTTTGCAAACCAAAATTTTACAAAGACCAGTGACGATGCGGTTAAGTGAAAAGCCTGCGCAATCAATCAGGCTGTGTCGCTACTATCATAGTAGCACGAGAATCAGGCCGCAGGCAAGTTTGGGATATCAATCCTGAGGGGTCAGGGCGTACCAGATGCGGCTCAGGTAGCCGGCCGCGTCCGGCTGGTCAATCTGCTCCAGGATAATTGGAGTTTCCGCCTGGCAGCCCCAACTGTAGATGGTGGCGTGCCCGGTGACGCTCATGGGGATGGTGTCCGCGCCGGGATTCTGGGCGCAAAAATCTTTCATTGCTTGCGTGGGTTCATTGTTTGTATCCGCTTTTAAGTCGCAGGGCAAGTTGGCGCCGAAGTTGCAGGCATAGACTTGGCCATCCATGCAGCGCCAAATGGTGGTCTGGCGGAAGGTATCATAAGCTTCATCTCCCGCCGCCAGTTCAGCCGCCCGGATGAAACCGCCGATGACCGCGTCCGGCACCGGATCGCCGGTATAACGCGCGTCGGGAGCGTCGATTGTATTCACGGCGGCGCAATACGCAAAGGGTTCCGAAAACGTCTGTGCCGGCGCGGCCGCCGCAGGTTCCGGTTGCGGAGAACATCCGATAACAAACAGGACGCACACCAGCAATACGCCTGCAATCAGTACATTTCTATGCTTCATTTTTCATCCACTCCTTTTCCGTTGTCAGAAGTAACCTCATCAATCCAATGCAGGTATGCCGGCAAACCATTCTCGATTGGAATCTGCAAAACCTCGGGCAATTCATAACGATGCTTTTCGTGCAGCAATCGCTCCACCTGCGGGTACAAGGCCGAACGCGTCTTGATCAGCAGCAGGCATTCCGGTGCGCGTTCCAGCTTCCCCTGCCAGGCATAGGTGCTGGCGATATCCACAAGCTGCACGCAGGCTGCCAGACGACGCTGCACAAGCAAATCCGCCAAGGCCTGCGCTTCCGCGCGG
>CALGUJ010000244.1 GCA_937902055.1 uncultured Pelolinea sp. | reverse complement strand
ATGGCTATGGAAAGTTGCTGCGCCACACCCCGGATGATCTCGATTTTCTTTTCCCGGACTTCTACCCCTTCATTGGTTTCGTAAACCATTAAAAATCCGAAATTTTCATTTCCGATAAACAAAGGAAAGATCACCAGAGATGGATCGGGGGTTTTGGGAATGCGGTTATTATGCAAAAATGGACGGTAATCAAGCTGCAGCCATTGCGCGGGTGAATGCCCGCCCATCTGGCAAAAAACCGGTTTTTGATTCATCGCAATTAAATCGAGGGATCGGCCAAAACCGTTCTTGACGGTTTGGGGCAGTTCTTCCACCTCGGTTTTCCAGCTTTTGCTATAAGCAGACCGCAGATGCACCCGCCGGGATTGCTCATCTTGCAGATATACCAAAGCAGTATCGATGCCCACCAGCAACGGCAGCAGGTTGATCACGTTCGCCAACGTCTCATCCAGGTTCTCCGAAGCAGCCACCATTTGAGCAACTTGCAGTAAAACAGCGGTAACGTAAGCTTCGTATTCCCGTGATTCTTCCAATCTGAAATTCTCGATCGCCAGGGCAATCTGCCGGCCGATCGCCATGATCACATCTTTCCGGTTGTCGGCAGTCTCTCCCGCCGCCTCAAACCTTCCCGCAGACTGGTCGACCATCATGATCCCAAACAGGAGATCATGCGCCACGAGTGGAACCAGCTTGCAGCAATCGTGCGGCGTTCCGTTCGCTTCAGCGTCAATCGGCTGATCCAGATCAAGCGGTATCTTCAATACAGCCACCTGGTGGAATCGCTCAGCCGCTCTTTGTTCATAAGGCAGCATGGCCAGTTTGGGTTCGAGTTCTTTTTCAAAGCCGTAATGGGCATTTAGATAAAACTCGCGGGCATATTTGCCCCGCATAAAAATGGCGCATTTATCCACCCCCACCAGCAAAGGTAAAATGCGGACAATCGCATCCAGCAAATCATCGACATTGTCATAAGCCTGGGCAGCCTCGGCTACCTGCAGCATGACGGTGGAAGCCCAGGTTTTTTCGAACAAATCGTCAAACAGATCCGCGTTTTCAATGGCCACGGCGATGGAGTCGGCTAAAATTTTTAACACCATGATGTCGTTGTCATGGAAAGCGTGGGGGTAATCGCGGATGATCTGCAGCACTCCCAAGGGCTTCTCATTGCTGATCAAGGGCAGGCATAACTCGGAACGCGCTCCTTCTAACCCTGCCACAGCCCGGTATCGGGGATCGCGTTGAACATCCGTGGACAAGATCTCATGTTCGCTTTCCGCGCAAATACCGATAAGCCCTTCGCCCAAAGGTATCCCGCCCCCCATATTCAATACAGCCAATTGATCGGCTGTCAAAAGTTTGCCGGCGCTGGCTTGAACCGATAACGTCGTTCGGCTTTCATCAAACGTGTAAATGGCAACAAAATAAAAATGGAAAGTTGCTTGAACCAGGTCGACGATCTTCTGGAAGAGTTCGGCTGTGCTGCGATAACGCGTAATCTCAATGCTGACATCCCGCACCAGAGAAAGCTGGTCGTGGCGCCAGTCTTTGATTGCCGAAAGCCGTGCAGTATCCAGGATGGTTGCGATATACCGCCCTGCATTCCGCAGAAAATCCCGATATTGGAGATCTAAAGTAACTTCTTCTTTAAAAGTAAAGCGGATTTTGCCCAGGGCAATCGATTTAACCGTTAACGGAACTTCGTAAAATACGCAGGTCTCGTTTTGACTTTCTGCTTCATCGTCAACAGTGATTTCGTCATCGAACCGCACCGGAAAACCAACACTTTCACGATTCTCAACGGTTTTGAAAGGCAAGGGTTCGAAACGCCGCAACAGCCACAATTCGATTTGAGCGCCGGTCAGCCTGTTTAATTCCTGCTTGAGATAATCCGCCTGTTCGGCAAGATTGCAACGTGAAATCAACCCCTCCCCCACCTCGAACAAATGGCGCCAGGTGTTCTGATTCAGTTCAAAAGGCGCCGGATTCATGGTTATTCCTGTCTTTCAGTTGGTTGTTCAGATTGTTCTTCGGGTTCTTTGTTCGTTTTGATCATTCGCAAAACGTTGCCGCCCTGTCCGTTGAATGTAAATTCCACCGAATCCATCAACGATCGCATGAAGTGCAGTCCCAGGCCTCCTTGCTTGCGGTTATTCAGGTTGGCTTTCAGGTTCGGCCTCTTCACGGTTTTAGGATTGAAAGCCTTTCCCTGGTCGCGCATAACCACCTCAAGCTTACCCGGAGAAACCTGGTAGGAACATTCAATCTCACCTTTGCCTTCGCCCTCATACGCGTGGTCAATGATGTTGGAAGCTGCTTCATCCACCGCCAGTTGAACGTCGTAGATGGATTTCTTGTCCAACTCAGCTTCCTTGGCAGCCTCTGTGTAAAAATCGCGGATATCATCCAGGCTGGAAAACTTGCCCGGAAAAGCAATCGATCGCATAAGTAAAAACTAAAAACTCCCCACAGCTTTGGCGGTATCGTCGTAGATATTGAAATACGGGATAAAGCCGGCCAGGTTCAAGGCATCGCGTACTCTTTGAGAAACTCCGGACAAAACCACCTCGCCGCGATTGAAGCGTTTACATTTCTTCTGCGCATTGACTAAAACCCATAAACCTGCGCTGGAAATGAAATCAACGCCGCGTAAGTCCACGACAACTTTAAAATTGCCCTGGTCGATAATCCCGTTCATTTTCTGCTGCAGGTCAGGCGCGGTTGAACTATCGATTCGTCCTTCCACCGTGAACAATACACAGCGTTTCAATGATTCATGCTTGATTTCCATGCTCATTTCTCCCGTAATCTCTACTATGTCGGCAGATTATAACACGCGTACTTTAGTTAGGGCCTTACTAATGAACAGGTTGCAACCACCGCCAGTCGATCCATAATTTTTCCGGTTGAAAGTAATTAATATCTTGTTATTTAGGTGCATTATGGTAAAATGCTTACCTTGTCCTTCATATCGGCATTTGGTATAATCGGATGGTTGTACCTTAAATAGTCAATATCGACTGCCGACGTAGCTCAAACGGCAGAGCAACCGCCTTGTAAGTGGTAGGTTATGGGTTCAATTCCCATCGTCGGCTCAGTTGTGAACGAGCAAGTGGACGTTAAATGAAAGATCCTAGCGTCCCACTTGCATGCCTGCAACTGGCAGTTTTGGGCGGTTACCCAAGTGGCCAAAGGGGACTGACTGTAAATCAGTTGGCAGAAGCCTTCGGAGGTTCGAATCCTTCACCGCCCACTGGCTGCAAAGCCGAAACCGGGTAACCGGGTTTTACGGGCAAGTAAGCCCTCATAGCTCAGACGGTAGAGCACGTTCTTGGTAAGAACGGGGTCATGGGTTCAATTCCCATTGAGGGCTCAGACCGTCAAAAGTAATTATCATCTTTAGGAGAAGAAATATGGCAAAGGAAACATACGATCGAACCAAGCCCCATATGAACGTGGGAACCATG
>CALGUJ010000243.1 GCA_937902055.1 uncultured Pelolinea sp. | reverse complement strand
GTCTCTAAAGTTTAACAGACATGACCAATTTTTTAAACCCCTGTGAGTAGTTACGAATTGAACATAGAACGTATATTCTATTTTTCACGATACCGGAGTACACAATCCATGCCAAGAAAGAAAACACCCGACACCATCGAAGGCATTGACGCCGAGATCGCCTCGCTGCATCTACTGCTGAATGAGGCAATGCAAACATCTCGCGAAAAAATGGAGCTTGCCGACCTGATCAAACTGATCGATTCGGTGGGCAAGAATTCTCTTTGCCTGGCGCGCATGCTCAAGATACGCGTGGAACTGGTCGACCGCCAAAGCGGACCCTCAGCCTTATTGCACCAGACCTTGCTCGAATTGGAGGAGGAATGGCCGGAACTCAAACAACTGGCGGCCAACTATCCACTCTCATTACAGGAAATCAATGAGGAAGCTAAATGAATCCCGGTAAGGTGAAGCCGCAGTCCGAAGTCAGTCCAAATGATATGAAAAAGGAAATTCTGCATCAGAAGATCCTTTTTAGAAATCCGCGTGAATTTACCCGTTTCGTTTCAGGACTACGCCTGCGCAGTTACCAGCAGGGGGTGCTGGAAGCGGTGCTGGATTCGGTGATGCACGACCGAGGATATTCCTTCGTGGTGATGTTCCCGCGCCAATCGGGGAAGAACGAGCTTCAGGCGCACCTTGAGGTGTATCTGCTGACGCTGCTTTCGATGCACCCGATCGAACTGGTGAAGGTCTCGCCTACGCTCAATCCGCAGGCGTTCACGAGTATGCGGCGTTTCGAGAAGGTGGCGAGGCGCAACCTGCTGATCGCCAGCACGTGGAAGAAGCAGGGCGCAAACACTTATCAGGTGGAGCACGCACGCATCACCTTCCTGTCCGCGGCGCCGGGGAGCAATATCGTGGGCGCCACGGCTTCCGGGCTTTTGGAGGTGGACGAGGCCCAGCAGGTGAGCATCGAGAAGTATGACCGTGACATCGCGCCGATGAGCGCCTCGACCTGCGCCACGCACGTTTTTTGGGGCACGGCCTGGACGAGTACCACGCTGCTGGGACGCGAATTACGCGCCGCGGAAGAAGCTGAAAAGAAGGACGGCCATCGGCGCGTGTTCCGATTGACGGCGGACGAGGTCTCGGCAGAGATCGAGGCTTACCGCCGCCACGTGGAAGAGAAGATCGAACGTTTCGGCAGGAGCCATCCCATGGTGCGCACGCAGTATTTTTCCGAGGAGGTGGACGGCGAGGGCGGCATGTTCCCGGCCGAACGACTGGCGCTCATGCGCGGAAACCAGGCGGCGCGCAACACACCTGATGAATATATGATCACCGCCCTGCTGCTGGACGTGGCGGGCGAGGACGAGGGGGTGCGCTCGGTGGAAGGTTCGATGAGCCTGGCAAACCCTGCCCGCGATGCCACGGCGCTGACGCTGGTGGAGATCGGGTTTGAAAAAACAGAGATGACTACAGAACCCAACGGGGGCATCACGCAGGACGCCCATACAAAGGGACACGGACCCGACGAGGCAAGAGCGAATCCTGGGGCAGAGGCGAGTCTGGGGGTAAGGGCTAGCCTTGCCCGTACAGAGAGAAAAGGGCACAGCACGCTGTGCCCCTACGAGGGCGGGCCGACGCTGCCGATGTACCGGCCAATCAGGAGATGGCAGTGGATCGGCAAGGGGCAGGCGGACCTGCATCCGCTGATCCGCGAGATCGCGCTGGAATGGAAGGCGCGCATGGTGGTGGTGGACGCCACCGGGGTGGGCGCGGGGCTAACCTCCTTTTTGGAGAAGGCCCTGCCGGGCAGGGTGCTGCCCTTCACCTTCTCCAAGACATCGAAATCCAAGCTGGGCTGGGATTTTCTGAGCGTGGTGGATTCGTACCGCTGGCAGGAGCCGGTCTTTGCCGATCTGCCGGGCGAGGAGCAGGTGAAGTTCCAGAACGAATTCTTCAAGCAACTGGCGGCCTGCCAGTTTGAGGTCAAGGCGGATCACGCCCACAGCATGTCTTGGCAGGTACCGGAGGGCAGCCGCGACCCGGAGAGCGGGGAGCTGCTGCACGACGACTGGGTGTTCTCGGCGGCGCTGTGCGCGAAGCTTGACGAGCAGGATTGGAGCCCGGCCTCGGAGGCGTTTGTGGTCAGCGCGCCGGATCCGCTGGATGAGATGGATGGAAGATTTTAGTGAACCGTGATTGGTAATTCGTGAATCGTAAACCCTTGGGAGGATTTCATTGTATCTGTCAGGAGACAACTAGCGAATTACGAATCACGAGTTACGTTTCACTCATTTGAGAAAGGAAAAGGCCATGATCTACGGAATTGACGTCAGTCACCACCAGGAGGAGATCGACTGGCTGAAGGTGAAAAAGTCGGGGGTGAGGTTCGCCTTCATCAAATCCAGTGAAGGGGTCGATTACAGTGACCCGATGTTCGAGGAGAATATCCGCGGGGCAGTGGAGGCGGGGGTGCTGCCCGGCTCGTATCACTTCTTTTTGCCGCGCTATGATCCGCTTTTGCAAGCCAGGCATTATGTTGAGGTGCTGCGCGATAACGCGGTGGACGCGCCCACGCTGCCGCCCTGCATCGATCTGGAGACCCCAGGTCTAGGCAAGAGCAGCCTGAACCAGGCGCTGCGCATCTTCATCGAGGAGGTTTACAACCTGACCGGGCGTAAGTGCATCCTTTACGTCTCGCCCGGATTCTGGAACTCGTATTTGCCGGTGCCGGTGCTTTCGGGATTCAAGCTGCTGCGCTCGGAGGTAGATTGGGCGGTGGAGTACCCGCTGTGGATCGCGCATTACACCACCGGCTGGCCATACCAGATCTATCCGTGGGCGGGGTGGCGCTTCTGGCAATACACCTCCGCGGGCAAGATCGCGGGCATCAGTACCAAGGTGGACCTGAATCTCTACCAGGGCAGCCTGGAAGAGCTTTTCAAGCTGGGGGCCTCATGAGTAAATCAAATAATCCCCAGGGTAAAAGGACGGGAATCTTCGAACGCTGGCTGAGTCCGCTGATCGACCGCGAGGTACGAGAGGTGCTGGCGGCCAGCGAGACGGATGCCAGCTTCACGATCGGCAGCCGATACGGCGCGGGGGTCAATGACCGAAATGCCTATGACCGTGAGGAAATTTTGCGGCAGGCGCTGGATGCCTGGAAGGTGAATCCGCTGGCGCGCAGGATGGTGGGGCTGACTTCTCAATATGTGGTGGGCGGCGGATTGAACTGTTCAAGCCCGCATGCAAACACGGCCGCATTTTTGCGCGCCTTTTGGGAGCATCCGCTGAACCGGATGGCGGTGCGGGTTTATGAATGGTGCGACGAACTGACGCGCAGCGGCAACCTCT
>CALGUJ010000242.1 GCA_937902055.1 uncultured Pelolinea sp. | reverse complement strand
TTTCTTCTTGATCGCAGCACCCTGATTATTCGCAGCTTCCAGGATCTCGGCCGACAATTTATCCGCAAAGGATTTGCCGGTGCGAGCACGGCTTGCGCCCAGAATCCAGCGAATAGCCAAGGTCAGCTTGCGCTCGGGCTCCACTTCCATGGGAACCTGGTAAGTTGCGCCGCCCACACGACGAGGGCGAACTTCCATCATTGGACCGACGTTTTTGAACGCGGTTTCCAATACCTCAGCGGGATTCTTCTGGGTTTTTTCTTCAACGATGTCCAGGGCATCATAGACCACACGGGTTGCCGTGCTTTTCTTGCCCTTGACCAAAACATGATTGATCAATACCTGGACATTGGTATTGCCGTATCGAATATCAGGTTCGATAACTCTCTTTTCGGGTTTTGTCCTACGCATTTACAAACTCCATCTCAATCTTCAAATTGCCTATTTCGGCATCTTCGAGCCGTATTTGGATCGGCTTGTATTTCTGTCAGCCACACCGGTGGTATCCAGCGTGCCGCGCACAATATGATAGCGAACGCCGGGCAAATCTTTGACACGGCCGCCACGAACCATTACAACTGAGTGCTCCTGCAATTGATGCCCTTCTCCGGGGATATACGCAGTCACTTCGATCAGGTTGGTCAGACGAACACGAGCGATCTTCCGCAGAGCGGAATTCGGCTTCTTGGGCGTCATGGTCCTTACAACCGTGCAAACACCGCGTTTCTGCGGGGCGCCTTTGGGTTGGCGGACACGACGCTGTTTATTGGTATTGAAGGTATAAAGCAAGGCAGGCGCTTTGCTTTTTACTTTTTTACTTGTACGACCTTTTCGAATCAGTTGATTGATAGTGGGCACCTTTCAGCCTCCAAAAATTATAAATACTTAGTTCAAAACACGAAATTGGAGTATATCATAGACATAATTTATCGTCAACTTTAGGACAATAAATCTTCGATACTCTCTCCAAGTCCCAACAAACCGGTCGCCAATTTTGGCGGTTTTACTTTTTCTTCATCCTTGCCGAATTTAATCACGTCGCCGGTATCCATCTCAGCTTCAACAGCCAGGCCAAGGCTCTGCAACTCTTTCACCAACACGCGGAACGAAGCCGGCAGGCTGGGTTCTTCAATCTGCTCACCTTTCACGATTGCTTCATAGGAGGAAACACGGCCCTGCACATCGTCCGATTTGACGGTGAGCATTTCCTGCAAGGTGTAAGCCGCACCGTAAGCTTCCAGCGCCCAAACTTCCATTTCGCCGAAGCGTTGTCCGCCGAATTGCGCCTTACCGCCCAAAGGCTGCTGGGTGACCAGGCTGTACGGGCCGGTTGAACGAGCGTGAACTTTATCCTCAACCAGGTGATGCAGCTTGAGGATGGTCATAATACCCACGGTAACCGATTGATTGAAGGCCATACCAGTTTTTCCATCCCGGATGATCTGCTTTCCCAGGATTGGCATGGGATTTTGCGTCTCAGCCATGTAGGCCTCCGCGCGCTCACGGATATTTTCATCTTTTACGCGGCTGACATTCTGGCCATTCTTCTCAAGCCAGATGCGCAGGCAGATGTCAATCGCGCGCAAATCGCGCTGTTCGATTTCGAAATCGTCCGGGGCTACGCTATCAAACGAGAGGCAGCTTTCGGGTTCGTAACCACGGTCACGCAGCCATTCGGCCAACGTCGCACGGCGGGCATAATTGATGTCGGTCTTGAAATTGAAGACGTCATAGCCCTTTTCGCCCAGCCAGTTTTCCAGGTACATCAAGCGGACTTCTTCGTCATCCTTGATCATGTCCGGTTGGTAGCCTTGCTCGTGCACCCAATTCCAGGCTTTTTCACCGATTTCTTTCCAGGCAGTATCAATCAACCAGGAACGGCCGAGTTCGGCTTCAATCTCTTTCTCGTTAGCGCCATCGAATACCGGCGTTACCGCACGGAAGCCGAGGCGTGAAGCAGCCCAACCCAGATGGGTTTCCAATACCTGGCCGATATTCATACGACCGGGAACGCCCAATGGATTGAGGATGATATCAACAGGTGTACCATCTTCCAGCATGGGCATATCTTCCACGGGGACTACGCGAGAAACGACGCCTTTGTTGCCGTGACGGCCGGCCATCTTATCGCCGGCGGTCAACTTGCGCAATTGCGCCACTGAAACGCGTACCATCTTTTCGACACCGGCCGAAAGATCGGTGTTTTCTTCGCGCGTGAAAATTTTCACTTCAACCACTTTTCCGCGTTCGCCATGCGGCATGCGCAACGAAGTATCTTTGACATCGCGGGATTTCTCGCCGAAGATCGCCCGCAACAGGCGCTCTTCAGGGGTCAACTCTTTTTCACCCTTCGGGGTGATTTTCCCGACCAGGATATCATTGGGGCCTACTTCAGCGCCCAGGCGCACGATGCCATCCTCGTCGAGGTCTTTAATTGCATCGTCGCCGACGTTGGGAATATCACGCGTGATCTCTTCAGGGCCCAATTTGGTATCGCGGGCTTCGACCTCATATTTTTCGATATGAACGGAAGTGAAGCGATCTTCCTCAACCAGACGTTCGGAAATCAGGATCGCATCCTCAAAGTTGCCGCCTTCCCAAGACAGGAAAGCGATGGTGACATTCTGGCCCAAGGCCAGATCGCCATCGACGGTCGAGGAAGAATCCGCGATCACGTCGCCGGGATGAATACGCTGCCCTTTGATCACAATCGGGCGCTGATCGATGCAGGTGCTCTGATTGGAGCGTTGGTATTTTCTCAGGTTGTAGGTCTTAACATTGCCATCCGACATGCGTACAGTGATCTGCTTTCCATTAACCGAGAGCACCTCTCCGTCGCCTTCGGCAATGACCACCTGGCCGGAATCCATGGCGGCATAGCGCTCCATTCCAGTGGAAACCAGCGGGAGATCAGGAGAGATCAACGGCACGGCTTGCGCCTGCATATTCGAGCCCATCAACGCGCGGTTGGCATCGTCATGTTCCAGAAAGGGAATCAGGGATGCGCTGATACCAACAATCTGATGGGGCGCCACATCCATGAAATCGATACGCTCCGGACGGCTCATAATGAAATCGGAATGGAAGCGGGAAGAAATACGGCTGCTGGTAAATTCCTGCTTTTCGTTCAAGGTTGTGTTGGCTTGAGCGATATTGAATTTGTCTTCCGCATCGGCTGACAGGTATTCGATCTCATCAGAGACGAAGGGAACAACGGGAACTTCTTTAATCTCATTCTTTTTCAAGGCAGCGATCAACTCAGAAGTGATCAGATCGCCTTGCTTGGCTAAAACCTCTCCGCCACTGTTGGCGATATCCTCGCGGATGGTACGCCCTTCCAGATGCTTGTCTTTCAAGGGGAGCGAATTGTAAACCTTGCGGTAAGGTGTTTCGATGAAACCGTACTCATTCACTTTGGCGAATGAAGCCAGGCGGCCGATCAAACCGATGTTCGGGCCTTCAGGCGTTTCGATTGGACAAATACGGCCGTAGTGCGAGTTGTGCACATCGCGGACATCGAAGCCGGCGCGGTCACGACGCAAACCGCCGGGACCCAAGGCCGAGAGGGTGCGCTTGTGGCGCAGCTCGGCCAGCGGGTTGGTTTGGTCCATGAATTGGGAAAGCTGGCTGGAGCCGAAGAATTCACGCAGGGCCGCGATCATGGGGCGGATGTTGATCAAGCTGACAGGTGAAACCTGGTCCTGCTCGCGAATGGACATACGCTCTTTGATAACGCGTTCCATGCGGCGCATTCCGATGCGCAGCTTGTTTTGGATCAATTCGCCCACGGTTTTGACACGACGGTTGCCGAGATGATCGATATCGTCCTTTTCTTCCAGTTCGTTATTGATCATGATCATGCGGCGAACCAGGTAGACAATATCCCATTTAGTAATGGTGCGGTGCGAAACCGGGATGCGAGCGGATAAATCCAGTTTTTGATTCAACTTATAGCGCCCCACCCGCTCGAGGTCGTAGTGGCGCTGGTCGAATAATTGCTGTTCCAGGAATTCCCGGGCGTTATCGAGCGTGGCGGGGTCACCCGGGCGCATCTTGCGGAAAAATTCCAGCAAGGCAGCTTCGGCAATGGTGCGGCCGTCGGAGAGATCCCACTCGGGTTCCTGACGGATGGTGTTGGCAATGTAAAGGCGGTCAGTATCCTTGTCAATATCCTTGAAAAACTCGACCAACTCTTCATCGGTTCCGGTTTTTAAGGGCGAATCTCCCAGGCCATCCTGCACAGCGCACAGCGCTCGCAGGAAAATTGTGATCGGCACGGAGCGCTTGCGATTGAATTTTAGAATCAGGTAATCGTTCTTGCGAGTCTCGAACTCCATCCAGGCGCCGCGGTCGGGGATCAGTTTGGCGGTGGCCAGCTTGCGGCCGGTCGCGCGGTTCACCGGGGCATCGAAATAAACACCGGGGGAACGGATCAATTGTGAAACCACCACGCGTTCGGTGCCATTGATAATGAAGGTGCCTTTATCGGTCATCTCCGGGAAATCGCCCAGGAAGATGTCCTGTTTGATCGGTTCGGGCACTTCGGGACCAGCGAGGAGAACCGACACATATAAAGGAGAGGCATACGTGAGATCGCGTTCCAGACATTCTTCGATTGAATTCTTGGGTTCGTCAAACCAGAACTTCAAATCGAAGTCTTTCACTTCGGAAGAATTGCTGGGGAAGTAAAGTTTGATGCCCTTGTTGTAGGATTCAATGGGAGAGATTTCCGTAAACAAGTCGGCTAAACCGACTGTTTTCAGCCTCTGAAAAGATTCCTTTTGAACTTCAATCAAATTTGGGATGTCAAGGATAGAATGAATACGTGCGTAAGATTTCTCCGGCAAAACAGAGTTCATTTAAGTCTCCTGGTCCACTTTTTTAATAATATAATCAACCGTACTTTTGGCAAACGTATATTGTAACAATTCTATATTGTTTGGTCAAGATAAATTCAATAATTGAAATTTGGCTTGAAATAGCGAATATGCCCCCATTCTCTTATAATAAATACCGGGCAGACAATTGATTTTACCAGCTTCAGATCATCCATGAGGTACAAAAATGCAGCTAAACCTGGATAAACCCATCCGCTCGCTTTTCGAGAAAATCACCCTCCGGCACGTATTGATCGCATTGATTCTCATCCTGACAATTATCACCCGCCTGTACAATCTGGATGCCCGGGTGATGAGCCACGATGAAGTCAACCACGTGGTTCCCTCCTTCGACCTGTTTTCCGGCCGCGGATATAAACATGACCCGATCACTCACGGTCCGCTGCAATTTCATTTGATCGCGCTTTCATACTTCCTGTTCGGCGATAACGACTTCACCTCCCGCCTGCCCCATGCGCTATTCAGCATCGCCACCGTCGCTTTTGTGCTCACATACTACAAGCGTTATCTGGGAAAATACGGTTCATTGGCAGCGGGATTTTTCTTCGCGATCTCGCCATTCATGATGTTTTACGGCCGGTACGCGCGTAATGAAGCATTCTGCGCTCTGTTCAGCGTCATGACCCTTTATTACGTTCTGCGCTACCTGGAAGAACGCGAAGGCAAATACCTGGTTGGGACTGTCATTACACTGGCTCTGAATTTCGCGGCAAAGGAAACCGCTTATATTTTTACGGCAGAACTTCTGATCTTTCTGCTGGTCTTAGTCATCAAAGACATCTCAAAGATCCAATGGCCGGAGACGCGCATGCGCCGGGAAACTCTTTTCGCTCATTTGGCTGCAATCGGCGCGGTCGTTTTGGCGCTTGGCGCTTCCGTTTTTCTGGTGAAAAACGCGGCCGCAGCCGTAGCCAACGGTACGATCTCACAGCCCTCCCTGATCGACGTAAGCAATGGCAGCATCTTCAACACATTCATCCTGCTTTACCCGGTGATCGAAGCGCTGCTGCCCAGTTTCGTTATCCTATTCGCTTCGGCCGTGATTCTTCTAGTAATGCGCGAGAAGTTGAATTGGCCTTTTCTGGCAGCTTCATCGAAATCCTTTAATTTATTGATCATTACCGGCGCTTTAGTACTGCCTCTTCTGGCGCCTTTCCCGGTCGCTTTTACGGGCATTTCTTCGATTGCCTACACCGAAGCGCTGCCAATCCTGACTGATTACCTCTTCATTATTTATTTCATCAGCCTGTCGATCATAATCGGATTCATCTGGCGCCCGAAGGATTGGTGGAAGTTCAGCCTGATCTTTTTTGGAATTTACATCACCTTATACACCACCTTTTTCACCAATCCGTCTGGTATCGTGACCGGCATGATTGGATCGCTGGGCCATTGGTTGTCGCAACAAACCGTACAACGCGGCGGGCAGCCTTTGTATTATTTCGCGCTGATCCAGATCCCGATTTACGAATTTCTCGCGGCAGGCGGAACCATGGCGGCTTTCATCATTGGATTGAGAAGAAAGTCATTTTGGTCTTATTACCCCAAAACGGTCGCCGGTCAGGAGACATCCAGCCAACTACCCATTCCCGCCATTTTCATCTATTGGTCGATCATTTCCTTGATCGCCTATTCATTCGCCGGCGAAAAAATGCCCTGGTTGACCGTTCACATCATTTTTGCCATGCTTTTATGCGCCGGCTGGGTTGTGCAAAAATTGATCGAAAGCAGGTTCAAGATTGCAGAGGCATTTGGTAAGAATAACAGAATCTTCGTGTTAACTGCAATCTTTGTCTTTCTCCTTATTTTGCTGGCTGTACAGGTATTGGGCGCGCACGCGCCCTTCCAGAGCAAAACCCAGGAACACTTGCAGGATACCAACCATTTCTTTTTCATGGCAGCCATAACGGCAATCGCGGGATATTTTCTGTTCAAGGGCGAAAAACCGATCAATCGCCGGCGTTTATTAATCAACGTCTGCTCCGTTTTATTCATTTTGATGTCGGTCATTACATTCCGCAGCGCGTATCGGGCTTCATTTATTAATTACGATTATCCATATGAATTCTTAGTCTATGCGCATGCATCCAATGCCCCAAAAATCGCGCTCAACCAGATTGAAGAAATTTCCAAACGGTTAACCGGCAGGTTGGACGTCAAGGTTGCTTACGATAACAACGGTTTATATCCATATTGGTGGTACTTGCGCAATTATCCCAACAAGATCGTCTACCTGGAGAACCCCACCCGATCATTGGAAGACGCAGACCTGATCATCGCAGGCGCAGATAAATATGACGAGATCGACGCGATCACACGCGACAATTTTTATTCCTATAACTACATGCGCTTGTGGTGGCCGATGCAGGATTATTTCAACCTGAACTGGCAGCGCATCGCCAGCGCCTTATCCACTCCCGAAAAAAGACAAGCGCTTTTTGATATTTGGCTGAACCGCGATTACACGCGCTACGCGCAAGCCAATACCAATAATTTCCTGACATTGGATAACTGGCTGCCCAGCGAGCAAATGCGCCTTTACGTACGCAAGGATATTGCCGCAAAAATGTGGCAATTAAACACCGGCGCTTCCCTGCAACAAGTGGTTGAAGTCGATCCCTATGAGGAGAAAACGGTTTCCAAACAACCGGACTATTTCATCGGGATGAGCGGCTCCAATCCGGGAGAATTATCCGCTCCGCACGGAATCGACATCGCGCCGGATGGGAACATCTACGTGGCGGATTCCGGAAATCACCGCATCGAGAAATTCTCCCCGCAGGGAGTGCTGATCGCCACGTACGGGACTTATGCCAACATCCTGGAAGCCGAAGCGCCGGGTGGGACAATGAACCAACCCTGGGACGTGGCAGTGGCGGATGATGGGAGTTTTTTCGTAGCGGACACATTCAACCACCGCATCCAAAAACTGAGCGCCGATGGCCGCTTCGTAAAAATGTGGGGCGTCTTTGCTCAAGGCAAGGACGCGCAAAGCATGTGGGGGCCGCGCGGGATTGTGATCGATCGGCAGGGCAATTTGCTGGTCACCGACACCGGCAACAAGCGTGTGATGGTCTTCGACCGGAACCTGAATTTCATCACCCAGTTCGGGGGAGCCGGTTTTGAGGCGGGAGAATTCGACGAGCCGGTGGGCATCGCCGTCAGCGAAGATGGGAAGATCGTAGTGGCCGATACCTGGAACCGGCGCGTTCAAATTTTCGAGGCTGATGAAAGCGGTTTGAACTATACCCAGGTCGGAGCATTCGACGTGGATGCCTGGTACGGCTCCGGCATCGACAATAAACCGTACATCAGCGTTAGCCCGCAAAACCATATCCTGATCTCCGATCCCGGAGCCAGTCGAATTTTAGTATTCTCCATGGAAGGCGAATTCCTGGCCGGTTGGGAGGGGTTGGCTTTATCCAGCGAGACGATCAGCCAGCCTTACGGGATGGATTTCGATAGTGAAGGGAATCTTTGGATCAGCGACGCTGCTTCGAACATGGTCCTGCGCTTTCCATTTGATGTTGAATAAATCGGGGAAAACCTGATGCGCTAATAATTATTTGATGAAATATTAACGAGCCGCTAACCATGCCAAACAGGCGGAATGATAAAATGTAAATTAATCGAATGGAAAAAATATCATGATGCGATTTGATCGTTTTACCGAACGGGCTCAAGAAGCCGCTCAAAGAGCGGCGGAGATCATTCAGCGCTATGGACACACCCAGATCGACACGGAGCATATCCTGCTGGCGTTGATCGAACAACCTCAAGGCGTTGTGTCGCAGATCCTGGAAATCATGTCTGTGGATTCGCAGGCTGTACAGAGCAAATTAGACGAGGTTCTGCGCAGCAGCCCAAAAGCCAATATTTTCGGCGGCGGCGCCGGCCAAATTTTCATCACCCCGCGCGTCAAGCGCGTGATGGAGATTGCCAACGAAGAAGCCACCAAACTGAACGACGAGTTCATTTCCACAGAACATCTCTTCTTGGCAATACTCAGTGAAAAAAATACACCGGCCTCCCGGATTTTAATGGAGAGCGGTGTTGAGCGCAAAAGGATTTTAGAGGCCATTATGCAATTACGCGGAGGCCAGCGCGTTACCGACCGCAAGGCGGAATCGCGTTACCGCACGCTGGAAAAATTCTCGCGGGATCTGACTCAATTGGCGCACGACAACAAGCTCGACCCGGTGATCGGCCGGGACGATGAGATTTTGCGCGTGATCCAAATTCTTTCGCGCCGGACCAAAAATAACCCGGTGCTGATCGGCGAAGCCGGTGTGGGCAAGACCGCAATTGTGGAAGGCCTGGCGCAGAAAATTTCCAACAACGATGTGCCGGAAATCCTGATGGGCAAGAAAGTCATCTCGCTCGACCTGAGCGCCATGATCGCCGGCTCACGCTTCCGCGGCGATTTCGAAGAACGCCTGAAAAGCGCGATCGAGGAAGTTCAGCGTTCAGCAGGCGAGATCATCTTGTTCATTGACGAGCTGCACACCGTGGTCGGCGCCGGCGCGGCCCAAGGCGCCATGGACGCCTCGAACATGCTCAAACCAGCCCTGGCACGCGGCGAGCTGCAATGCATCGGCGCAACCACCCTGGATGAGTACCAAAAATACATCGAGAAAGACGCGGCTTTGGAACGCCGGTTTGCGCCCGTATACGTGGACGAGCCCAGCATCGAAGAGACCATTCAGATGCTGCAAGGATTGCGCGACCGCTACGAAGCGCATCACAAGGTCCATTTCACGGACAACGCCATCAACGCGGCAGCCAAACTCTCCTCCCGCTATGTGACGGACCGCTTCCTGCCGGATAAAGCCATCGACCTGATGGACGAGGCGGCCGCCAAATTAAGAGTCGCTCTGTACTCCATGCCTTCCGACCTGAAGAAAATGAAGAGCGAGGTCGACCGTTTATTGGCCGAGGAAGAGCAAGCCGGCATGGAACGCGATTACGAACGCGCAGCCCGCAAGAAAGCTGAGAGGCTGCGCCTGGAAAGCGAATTCAACGAGAAACGCGATAAATGGGAAGCCGAGCACAAACTCGACGAGGTGGTGGATGAATCGGATATCGCCGACGTCGTGTCGCAATGGACCGGCATCCCGGTCAATCAAATGCTGCAAACAGAAGCCGAGCGGCTGCTGGATATGGAAACCAAACTGCACGAGCGGATCATTGGGCAGGAAGAAGCCATTCATGCCATCGCAGACGCCATCCGGCGCGCGCGTTCCGGCCTGAAAGACCCCAACCGTCCCATTGGTTCTTTTATATTTATCGGCCCTTCAGGCGTTGGAAAGACCGAATTGGCCAAAGCCCTGGCGGCATTCATGTTCGATGACGAGGATGCCCTGGTCAGGCTGGATATGAGCGAATATCGCGAACAGCATACCGCATCGCGGCTGTTCGGCGCTCCGCCAGGATACGTCGGTTACGAAGAGGGCGGTCAATTGACCGAAGCCGTGCGTAGAAGGCCCTATCGCGTGATCCTGTTCGACGAAATCGAAAAAGCACATCCGGAAGTGTGGAATTCGCTGCTGCAAATCCTTGACGACGGCCGCCTGACCGATGGGCAGGGACGGATGGTTGACTTCCGCAACACGGTCCTAATTATGACCAGCAACCTGGGCACGGAATTCATCCGGCGCGGCGGGACACTGGGCTTTCTTCAAAAAGACAGTTCCGACGAGGATAAAGAAGCCCAGCAGAAAATCGAGAAATCGCTCAAGGAGACCTTCAGGCCTGAATTCTTAAATCGCATCGACGAAGTGATCATCTTCTCTCCGCTCACTTTGGATCAAATGTATGACATCGTTGACCTGCAGATGAACGAAATTCAAACCCGTCTGACCGAGCATGGATTGAAAGTAGACCTGACCACCAAAGCGCGGCAATGGCTGGCGAAAGAAGGATTCGATCCCAACTTCGGAGCCAGGCCGCTCAAACGAACGCTGCAAAAATTCGTGGAAAGCCCGTTATCCGTGCAACTCCTTTCGGGTGATTTCAAAGAAGGCGATAAGGTGATCGTTGATCTGAATGAAGAAAAGCAGGAATTGGAATTCAAGAAAAAGTAAAGACTACAAAATTACTGATGAGAGGTCGAATTCCATATTCGACCTCTTTTTTGATCTCCAACCAGAAGGCTTTAGAATAACCAATCAGAAGGCAGATTTGCATTATGATTCGCGGTTTGACACGGTTTTTGTACGTGGTTATACTAGCTTCAGTAAAATTTTGTCAGCTTTCTGGAGGACTTTCCGTGAAAAAAGCGCTCATAACCGGTATTACCGGCCAGGATGGATCATATTTAGCCGAATTGCTGCTGCACGAAGGCTATGAAGTTCATGGCATCATCCGCCGGGCCAGCACGTTCAATACCCACCGCATCGATCACATCTACCACGACCCGCACAACAACGGCAACAGCGTAAACCTGCATTTGCATTATGGCGACATCGCTGTCGGCGAAACCTTGCAACACATGATCTACAACCTGAAACCCGATGAAATTTATCATCTGGCAGCGCAAAGCCACGTGAGAGTCAGCTTCGACATGCCTGAATACACCGGCGACGTAACCGGATTGGGAACCATCCGCATCCTTGAAGCGATCCGCAAGAGCGGCGTGGAATCCCGTTTTTACCAGGCTTCCTCAAGCGAGATGTTCGGCAGCGCAAATCCTCCGCAAAATGAGAAAACCCAATTCGAACCGCGCAGCCCATACGCAGCCGCCAAGGTATACGCATACTGGGTCACGCGCAACTACCGTGAAGCTTACAACATCTATGCCTGCAACGGCATCCTGTTCAACCACGAATCCCCGCGGCGCGGCGAGACTTTCGTTACCCGCAAAATCACAAGAGCGCTGGCGGCCATCATCGCCAAAAAACAAAATCACCTTTATCTGGGAACCCTGGATTCCAAACGCGACTGGGGTTACGCGCCGGAATACGTGCAGGCGATGTGGTTAATGCTGCAGCAGGATAAACCGGACGACTACGTAATTGGAACCGGAGAAACACATTCCGTGCGGGAGTTTTTGACTGAAGCTTTTGGCTACGTCGGATTGAAATGGGAAGACTACGTGCGCATTGACGAACGCTATTTCCGACCCACCGAAGTGGATTTGCTATTATCGGATCCCGCCAAAGCAATCCGCCAATTGGATTGGCAACCGCAAGTCAAATTCCACGAGTTGGTGCGTATCATGGTGGACGCCGATCTGGAATTATTCGGGCTGGAATGCCCGGGTGAAGGCCGGCAGATTGTTGAAGAGCGGTTCGGTGATTGGCACCGCTGGGATCAGCAAGTCGTCAGCATGGGCAAATAACAGCCCACTTATAATCAAGATACCTGTGAAAAGATCAGTGCTGTTCGTATGCAGCGCCAATCAATGCCGGTCGCCCATGGCGATGGCGCTCTTTGCGGATTTGGTGGCAAAGAAGCATCATCCCGACGATTGGCGCATCGAATCAGCCGGCTGCTGGGCAATGGCGGGCATGCCAGCCACCAGCAATGCTGTCGAAGCAGTACGCAAGCTGGGTCTTAACCTGGAAGATCACCGCGCCCAAGCCGTAACGGATTCTCTGCTAAAGCAATTTCAATTAGTCCTGTGCATGGAAATGGAACATAAAACTACGCTGCGGCGGAATTACCCCGAACACGCCGGGAAAATCCACCTGCTCAGCGAAATGTCCAGCCACCTGCAGGAAATCGATGATCCGGTGGGCCAATCCGTTGAAAGGTATAGCTCCACCATAAGCAAAATTTCTCAATTTCTGGACGCCGGTTATCCACGCATCTGCGATCTCACAAAACAATAATACATATTTAGAACTTTTGTGCTATTATTAATGCATGCATGCGAAAACTCCCGGCGGATTGATCATTCCTGCCATTTTAATAATCGGATTGACCCTTTTTACCTTATCCGGTTTTATCGGCACAATTTTTAACCGAGGTGTCATTCATTCCCCCGAGCCGTTGTCCGCGCCAGGCAGCGAATTGAGCAATCAATTTCCCGCGTCCATCCAACAATGGAAAACGATCATTGAGAAGAACGCCGAGCAGTATCAGCTCGACCCCACCCTGATCGCCGCCGTCATGCTGCAAGAGAGCGGCGGCAATCCGCGGGTCATTTCGACCAGCGGCGCAGTTGGATTAATGCAGGTAATGCCGCGGGATGGAATCGCCTCCTCCTTTTATTGCGGGGCGAGTGCATGTTTTGCCAACCGCCCCACGATTGAGGATCTTTCCGAACCGGATTTCAATGTCGATTTCGGAACCCGCATGCTCTCCAACCTGATCAAAAAAGAAGGTTCCATCCGCCAGGCGCTATTTCGTTATGGCCCTTTTGACACGGGTTATGATTACGCAGATACAGTTTTATCTCTTTACGAACGTTATCAATAACCCGATTCAATCCATTCTCCCGCCTATTTCCCTGGATCGATTCAAACCAGTTATTGTTTGGTTTTGTCCAACATAATCCTTAAATTTAATTCCAACTGGTCTAAACAATTGACAAACATATCCACAATTTGTATAATGTTCTTATTAGGACATTTTCGTACATTTTTTTGTTCTCTCTTGACTTATTATGATTGCCGAAGAACGTAAAGCTTTACTCATGAACAGACTGCGGGAAGACGGCTACGTACAGGTGGCCGATCTGGCAGCCGAATTGAATTTAACACCCGTCACGATCCGGCGCGACCTGATTCTGCTTGAAGAAGAAGGCCTATGCATCCGCAAACGGGGTGGGGCGGTCCGTTCAACGCAGGGAGTCACCGCCGAGATTCCATACGACATCAAAAAAAATCGCAATATCGCCGAAAAAAACCGGATCGCTTCCGCGGCGATTTCTCTGGTGGAAAACGGCGACACCATTCTGCTGGATGCAGGTTCGACAATTTACAGCCTGGCATGCCTGCTGCATACACGAGAACGGCTTACCGTGGTTACTCATGACCTGAACATCGCGGTCAAATTAGCCTCAAATCCCAGGATCAATTTGATCTGCACCGGCGGGATCGCGCGCGCAAACGTGTTCACCTTGCAAGGCTCACAGGTGGTGGATTTCATCCGAAATTTGAAGGTTGATAAATCGTTCATCGGCGCAGATGCGATTCATTCCGACGGGACCATCAGCAATGTCAACATCGAAGAAGTGCCGATCAAACAGGCCATGGTCGAGTCAGCCAATCAGGTCATCCTGCTTACGGATTCCTCCAAATTCGGGATCACCGGTTTCGCCAAAGTATGCAACATAACCGATATCGATTACCTCATCACAGATAGCAACGCCCCCGAAGAGTTCAGGAATTGCTGCAAAGAAAAGAAAATCAACACAATCTTCGCATAATATCGATGCTTCATCATTGTGTCTTTACTACTTAAGAAAAGGAGGTGAAATCGGGAACTTAACAAGAAAGCAGTTTTTAAACGTTTTTAACAATATTGATAAAGGAGAGTAAAAATGGATTTTGTAACTGTTGTCTTAAACATTAAGAACTTCCTGTTCAACCTGGGCGCATCCCTGTTGCTGCCTATCGTCATCACCATTTTGGGCTTGATCTTCGGCCAAAAATTCCGCACCGCGCTGCGCGCCGGTTTGACCCTGGGTGCTGGTTTCATCTCCCTGAACCTGGTCATCAGCCTGTTGATCAACAACATGGTGCCGGTAGCGAACGCGTTGGTGGAAAGCACCGGCGCCAACCTGGACATCTTCGATGTCGGTTGGGGTGTAGCCGGCGCCATCGCCTGGGGCACCACAGCCGGTTCACTGGTCATCCTGGTCTGCCTGGGCACCAATATTGTTATGCTGGCCCTCAAGCTGACCAAGACCCTGAACGTGGACATCTGGAACTTCTGGAACCAGGCTTTCACCGCTTCAGTCTGCTACATTGCTTCCGGCAGCCTGGCCTGGGGTTTGGTGGCAGCCGCCATCCACACTGTGTATGAACTGTGGATTGCCGACATCACCGCCAAAGACGTGCAGGAATTCTACAACCTGCCTGGCATCAGCATCCCGCACGGTTGGGCGGTTTCGAGCGTTCCGATCATCGCGGGCGTGAACTGGGTTTTGGATCGCATCCCCGGCGTCAAGGACATCCACTGGGATGAGAGCAACATCCGCGAAAAATGGGGCATCTTTGGTGAACCGCTGTTCCTGGGCGTTCTGCTGGGTATTGTGGTAGGCGCGATCGGCGGCATGTGGAAGACCCCGGCCGCCCTGCTCACCCTGGGTATCACCGTCGGCACCGCCATGATCCTGATCCCCAAGATCATCGGTTTCTTCATGGAAGCCCTGACCCCCATCGCCGAGTCCGCCAAGACCTTCATGGAAAAGAAATTCGGCGGCCGCGAATTCTACATTGGCCTGGATTCCGCAGTGCTAATTGGACACCCGGTCACTGTGGCAGCCGGCATTATCATGATCCCGATCGTGTTGGGTTTGGCGCTGATCCTGCCCGGCAACCGCGTGCTCCCCTTTGGCGACCTGGCAGCCACCTTCTACTTCGTGGCTATGGTTCCGTTCATGTCCAAGGGTAACTTGTTCCGCTCGATCGTGTGCGGCACGGTCATCTTTGTGGTCGTGCTCTATGCCTGCACCTCCTTCGGTTCATCCCTGACCGAGATGGCGACCTCCATCGGTTACGCAATTCCGGAAGGCGCAGTCGAGATCACCGGCCTCTCAGCCGGCAACTGGGTTTCCGCCGTCCTGTTCCAGATCGGCAAGCTGATCGGCGGCTAATTATTGGTAGTATTTTATTGGTAGTGTAGACCTAAAGTTACGTAAAACCATCACCAAAAAAGCCGCCGTGTCATTTCCGCGGCGGCTTTTTGGAAAAAGAAATCAGGTGTTTCATGAAAGTTGCCGTTTATTACAATAATCAGGATGTGCGGGTGGAAGACCGCCCCATCCCTCAGCCCAAAAGCAGCGAGATCCTGGTAAAGACCGAATCTTGCGGCGTATGTGTCGCGGATACCATGGAATGGTATTTGACGCCGCGCGCTCCCCTGACGCTTGGGCACGAACCGGCCGGAATCATCGAAGAGGTCGGCGCGGATATCAAGAATTTTAAAAAAGGTGACCGTGTATTCGTTCACCATCACGTTCCCTGTCTGGTTTGCGAGCACTGCCGGCGGGGAAACTTCACCATGTGTGCAAATTACCGAAAAACCCACGTCCAACCGGGCGGGTTTTCGGAATATTTTATCGCTTCCGGCGAACATGCCGCCAAGGATACGCTGCTGCTCCCGGAGAACGTCAGTTTTGAAGCCGGAACGTTGGTCGAACCGCTGGCCTGCGTCATTCACGCCATCAGAAAGGCTGGAATAGAAGCCGGCGATTCGGTGGCTTTGATTGGGACCGGTGCGATGGGATTGATGTTCATTCAATGCCTGCTTTACTGGGGAGTGCGGAAACTGGTTGTGTATGAAGTCCTGGACTGGCGCATTCGGAAAGCAAAAGAGTTCGGAGCTCCATATGTTTTAGTGCCGGATAAAGATCCCGAAAAGGAAGCCGCCAGGTTAAAAGACCTGTTCCATTCCGATGGCGCCGATAAAGTTTTCATCGCCGCAAAAGACATCAGCGCGATGAACCTGGGAATGCGATTGGCGAATAAAGGCGGGACGGTGGTCTTTTTTGCCACTCCCAAGCCGGAAGAATCGGTACCTTTGTTCCCTTCTTATATCTTCTTCAACGAAATCACTCTCACTTCGACGTATTCCGCAGACCACCTGGATACCCGAATGGCCCTGGATTTGATCGCAAGCGGCGACGTATCCGCAGAAAAATTGATCAGCCACCGCTATGCGCTTGAAAACCTGTCGGAAGCGATCCTGCAAACCGTCAGTCGCAATGAGAGCCTCAAATGCGTCATTAATTTCTAGGAACAAATATGGCTTACACGATTGATCTGGATGGTAAAGTCGCGATCGTAACCGGCGCGGCAAAAGGAATTGGAAAAGCCACCGCGAATTTACTGGCGAAAGCCGGAGCGCAGGTGGTGATCGACGACATTGTTTCGCAGGAAACAATCAAACCGGTGTTGGAGGAGATCGGTCAGGCAGGCAAGCCGCCTTTCTACATTCAAAAGGATATTTCACTCGAAGAAAATTGCAGAGAATTGGTCAAGGAGACATTGGATCAGTTCGGGAGGATCGATATCCTGGTCAACAATGCCGGCGTTGTGGCGGATTGGGATAAGAGTTACGCGATTCACGTCAAAGCCCTGCACTTTTGTTCCGAAGCGGTCAAGGATCACATGGCTGAGAGAGGCAGCGGCCGCATCATCAACATCACCTCCACGTGCGTACTAACCGGTGGAACCGGCATTCCGCAATACGTAGCAACCAAAGCCGGCGCTTATTCTCTCACGCGCTATCAGGCCAAAACTTACGCACCTCTCGGTATCCTGGTAAACGCCGTAATGCCAGCAGTGATCATGAGCGACATGATCATGACGCGTTATGCCAGCGAAGAGGAGATGCAAGCGCATTACATCCCGCAAATGCCTGTCCGCAGGATCGGTTATCCCGAAGATGTCGCCAACGTTGTTCTTTTCTTGTGTTCTGATCTATCCAGTTATGTCAATGGAGAAATCATTGTGGCAGACGGCGGACGCATGTATGTCGGTTAAAATATTACACATGAAGGAGCAAGAATGAAATCAATTGTTGAAGAACTCAAGTACCTGACCAGTATCCCAGCCCTGTCCGGAATGGAAGATAACATGGTGCGGGAAATGGCCGCAAGGTTCAAATCATTAACGGATGACGTTGAAATCGACCGTTTAGGCAATGTGATCGCCACGTTCAAGGGAAAAGATGAAAAAGAACCCAGCATGCTGGTTTTCGCTCACGTGGACGAATTGGGGTTGATGATCAAGAAAGTCGAGAAAAACGGCTACCTGCGCTTTGACCGAATCGGCGGCGTTCCAGAAAAGACCCTGATGGGGCAATTTTTGGATATTCACAGCATCGATGGAAAAAGCCACGTGGTCGGAATTGTCGGAACCTATGCGCATCATCTCACGCCGGCTGAAGCCAAGCTGACCGTTCCAACCACCGACAAAATGTATATCGATATCGGCGCCAATTCCGACGCGGAAGTCAAGGCGAAAGGCATTGACATCGGCAGCGCGGTTACGTATCATCATCATTTCGAACAAATCGGCGAACATCTGATCACCAGCAAAACGCTGGATAACCGCATCGGCTGCTTGATGCTGATCGCGCTGGCCGAGCATCTCAAACAAAATCCACCTGCCGGCACAGTCTACGTGGTAGCCTCCACCCAGGAAGAATTCAACATCCGCGGCGTACTGCCGGTTTTCTACAAACTCGAACCGGACGCGTCCATTTGCGTGGATATCACCATTGCCTGCGACACCCCGGATCTGAACTATAAATACGACATGAGTCTCGGCAAAGGCCCGGCGGTTACCCAGATGAATTTCCACGGCCGCGGCACCCTGGCCGGCATCATCCCCAACCCGCCATTGAGACTGTTCATCGAAAAAACCCTCGACGACCTGAAAATCCCCTGGCAACGCGATATTGTATTAGGCGTTATCACCGACGACGCGTTCACCGTGGTCGCAGGCACTCAAGGAACAGCCATGGCGCATTTCGCGGTTCCAATGCGCTACTCCCACTCCCCGATTGAAACGGCGGATGTCAGGGATATCGAAGCAGCGATCAAAGCGCTGAATACGATAGTCGGAAAATTCGATCACAAATTGGATCTACGGCGCGGCGTGTAACAAAATTTAATTTTATTAATAGATTACGGAGATAGAAATGAATTACTGGACAAAAGAAATATTTAACACAGAAAAACCGATCATCGCGATGTGCCACTTGCAGGCCATGCCGGGCGATCCCGGTTACGACAAGAGCGGCGGCATGAAAAAAGTGATCAAAGCGGCCAGAGAAGATTTGCTTGCTTTACAGGAAGGCGGCGTGGATGGCGTGATGTTCTCGAATGAATTCAGCATGCCCTATTTATTGAAAGTAAAGACCGAAACAACCGCCGCAATGGCCAGGGTCATCGGCGAATTGATGCACGAAATCACCATCCCGCATGGCGTAAACGTGCTGTGGGATCCTTACGCCTCGCTCGACCTGGCGGCCGCAGTGGATGGCAAATTTGTGCGCGAGATCTTTTCCGGGGTGTACGCCAGCGATTTCGGTTTGTGGAACACGAATTGCGGTGAAATAGTACGCCACCAGCACGAAGTTGGAGCAGAAAAGGTGAAATTGCTGTTCAATATCGTACCTGAAGCAGCCCGTTATCTGGCGGACCGCGACATCGCTGAAGTAGCCCGGTCTACCGTGTTCAATCACCTGCCGGATGCGCTTTGCGTGTCAGGTTTGACTGCAGGTTCAAAAACAGATGCAACCGTGTTAAAGAGAGTCAAAGATGCCGTTCCTCAGACTGTTGTATTTGCCAATACCGGTGTCCGGCTTGAGACAGTTGAAGAGCAATTGAGCCTGGCAGACGGCGCCGTGGTTGCAACGACTTTCAAATATGACGGAATTTTCAACAACCAGGTCGACGTTAAGCGCGTAAAAGCTTTCATGAACAAAGTGAAAGATTTTCGCAAGAATTTCGGGGGCTGATCGAAAATGGTTAAAATCGCACCGTCGCTGGTTTCCGCACCCCTGGCGCACTTGGCCCAGGCTGTGGAGGATTTGGAAAAAGCCGGCGCGGACATCCTGCATTTCGATCTCGAGGATGGTAATTTTGTTCCGATGATGTCATTGGGCGTAAATGTTGTCAAAGTATTACGCCCTTTGACTGATTTACCTTTCGACGTTCATCTTATGATCAACAATCCGGAATGGATCATCCCGACCTTGAGTGAAATCGGTGTTCAGATGGTTTCAGTGCATTTTGAAGCCTGCCCGTATCCACGGAGGACCCTGGGAATGATCCACCAGGCAGGCATGCGCGCCGGGTTGGCATTCAATCCCAAAACGCCCCTGCCCGACCTGGCGCATTACCTGCCATTCCTGTCTTTTGTTTTGATCCTCACCACTGAACCGGAAGTCGAAGAATGCGCTTACCTGCCGAGCGTGCTGAGCAAGGTCACGGAAGGTAAAAAACAGAAAAGTTTGGAACACATCCAATGGGAAGTCGACGGCGGTTTTACAGCCGAGAATATCGAGGATGCCCTTAAGGTAGGCGCGGATATCGTTGTATCCGGCCGCGGTGTTTTCCGCGATAACCGCATTGCCGAAAACCTCAAGAGAATGAAAGAATTTTAATTTGAAAGTGATCAGTTAATTATGGATAATATGGATAATACAGCGGTTGATTTCGCAATCGATGAAAAGTTGATTCTGGTCAACGAATCGATAAACACGCGCGAAGAGATCATCCAAAAATTGGGAGGTTTGCTGTTTGAGAATGGATATGTAAAAGACACCTACACGCATGCTGTTTTGCATCGCGAGATCACTTACCCAACCGGTCTTCCGGCCAGGGTCGCAGGCGTTGCGGTTCCGCATACGGATACCGAGCACGTTATAAAACCTGCGATTGCTATCGCAACGCTCGCGAATCCAATCCCCTTTTACATGATGGGGTCGCCGGACGTCGAAGTCAAGGTTGAGATTATCATAATGCTGGCTATCCACGACGCCAAACTGGTTATCCCGGTCTTACGCAAGATTATATTCATTCTCGAAAATGATGCGGCACTAACAAAGATCAAAGAGGCTAAAACCAAATCCGAAATCAAGCAAGCCATGCTTGATCACATTAAGTCATTATCCGAAAAAGGAAAATAAAATTCATACCGTCATCGTGTATGGAATAAAAAATTATCATTAATGTGAGGTGAAGATGTATAAAGTAAAAATCATAGTAGTCTGCGGTTCCGGTGTAGCCATGGCGATGCACGCAGCCTTCAAACTGCGCGAAGCACTTGAAAAAGAAAAGTTATACGTGCATATTGACGGCACCGGCAACAATGAACTGGCATCACGTATCGCCAGTTATGATATGGTTGTGAGCAACGCCCAAGTAACCGTCAAAACTGACAAACCGGTATTCAGCGCAATCCCATTGATCACCGGCGTTGGCGAAAAGGAATTGCTCGCCCAAATCGTCGCCAAGGTCAAGGAAATCCAGGAAGCCAAGAACGGCGCCAAATAATCCAATTGAAAAGCTGCCCCTTCAATACTGTTGAATGGGCAGCTTTTTTAATATTCTGAATGGTGTGTTAGTGTTTAACCAGCTCAACAAAGACAAAGGTAAAGCGCTAATCTTGCAGGAAAATAATTGGGCTTACTGCCCGTAAATATTCTGCTGGCGATAATATAAAGCTTCGATCTCTTTTTCAGAAATCGGCAGCGGTTTACCGATCTGCAGGCTCAACCAGGCAATATAGGCTGAGTTCTCCGCCAGGATAGCGAGATCGACTGCTTTCTCAGGCGATTCGCCGATGGTGAATAAGCCATGCTTTTTCAAAATCACCGCATGCGCTTTCACGCCATATTTAACCACCTGCTCGCCAATGGCCTGATCGCCAATTAAAACAAATTCCGAACATGGGATCTCAGCCCCGAATTCTTCGGCTGTTTCGGTAAAATAAACCGGTACCGGCATAGCCGCGGCAGCAAAAGCGGTCGCGTAAGGGGAATGGGTATGCGTTATTCCCATGATGTCTTTCATCTTACTGTAAATAAACAAATGGCTGGCGGTATCCGAGGAGGGTTGTAATGCACCCTCGACGACACTTCCTTCCATATTTACCACAACCAGTGACTCGGTTTTTAGTTTTTGATATGGAACGCCACTTGGCTTGATCACCACAAGTTCTGTCTCAGGATCACGCGCACTGACGTTTCCACTGGTTAAACAAACTAAATCATTCGCGGGAAGTTCCAGCAACGATTCCAAGACACGTTGTTTTAATTTTTCCAGCATTGTGCTCCCTTTTTTATAGCCCTGTCAGATAGTTAACCGGTTCATTTATTTTGGCAACTGTCCGCTTTCAGTTTATTCAGGCGAAGCATTACTTTATTCTTGCCAATCTATTCAACGAAGTGAACTTCTCTGCCCTGTAAGGCATCTTTCCATTTTTTGTCTTTCAGCAAGTACTCTTTGACCGCCTCCACAGAAAGTTTTTTGGGGAAAAGGCTGATATTACCAGCCACGAGAGGAAAATTCTTTCCCTCAGCAATGGCTTTGGCAATATCGATCTTCACTGCCGATTGACTGCTTTTCTTTTTCGCGGGTTTGGGAAGCTGCGCCATGATCCTCTCGCTGATCTTGCTGTAATTATAATGAGCCGAAACCAGGAGTACGCCATAAATGAATACAATGGAATTAATGATTACATCGTGTTGAAGGTAATAATTCAAAACTTTCAATCCCCATGGGCCTAACATGAGCGCGACCAGTGTTTTAAGCATTTAGCACCTATTTTTCTTTAAACAGGAGTTGTGGCATTACTGCCACAACTCCCAACGATCCACCAGCTACCATTAATTTTTTCCGTACTTATTTTGCTTCTTTTTCTTTGGCATCAGCAAGAACCTTGGTACCCAGGGTCCATTTTTTCGAGATGAAATAATGGAAGACCATGAATACCAGGCTGAGCACGATCGCGATCAAAACCGGGCTCTTGAAGATGAAATACATGATGTAGGAATGCGGAATGGCTGCATCGCTCATCACAGTGTAATTGGAATAACCGGCAGGAATGCTGATGGAGCCGGCTTTGGCGACCATATCGGTGACCGCGGGAGCCAACCAGGTGGCGCCCATGAGACCAATGCCCATCACAATTGAGCCCAGAATGACGGTCAACAGCACATCACCGGCCACTAATGGAGCCAGCATGGCTGTGACGAAAACGCCATCCGCGAGGTCGATGAAAGGCAGGGTGCGGTTGCCAACAGATGACAGCAGCAGAGCCAAACCAATTTCAGCGGGGATCATCAACAGACCGGAAGCAATAACTGCCGGGCTGCCGATCAGGACTGCGGAATCGAGACCGATGTAGATTTCACGGCCCTTGGCATACTTCTGCATGAATTTGCGGGCAGCGTCGGCCACGGGGGTTAAACCTTCCATCAAAATACCGACCATCCTGGGGATGAGGAGCATAACAGCGGCCACGTTGATTCCGGTGGTGATGACCGAGGTGGCATCTTCGCGAGCCAGGGCAGCCAGGATGACGCCGATGAACAGGCCGAGGAAGATGGGTTCGCCCAGAATGCCAATGCGCTTGCGGATTGAATCGGGATCCAGTTTCAGTTTGCGCAGGAAGGGAATCTTGTTCAGGAGCACCGCAAACGGGGCAGCCAGGAACATGTAACCGGCCGATTGCAGATGCGGGAAGGAGATACCGGGCATCTTGAAATATTTTTCGATGATGGGTTGCGACCAGTCAGCCAACCAGAGAGCCATGACCAGGGTAACGGCTGCGGCGAACAAACCGAGCGCGAAACTGCCGGTCACAAACGTGACCACTGCGCCGATGAAAGCCTGATGCCAGAAGTTCCAGATGTCGACGTCCAAGGTCTTGGTCAAGCCAAGGAAAATCATGGCGATGTTGATCACGATACCAATCGGGATAATGGCATTTCCGACCGGTGTGCCAAACGCCAACGCAGAAGCAGCCGGCCAACCGATGTCAACGACATCCAGGCCAGTGCCGGTATTCTGCGAGAAGGCCGTGCCGATCTCGGACATTTTTGAACCCAGCAGCCCTACCGTCAGGTTAATACCGACGAAGGCGATTGCAAGCGTCAGACCACTGCGGATTGCCTGGGTGAATTTCATGCCCAAGATCAAACCAAGAAGGGTAATTACGATAGGCAGAACGATTACAGCGCCAAGGCTGGCAAGCGAACCGCCAATCGCAGTAAGAATGGATTCCATGTTTACTCCTATATATAATTATTTTTTGTCAGTCAAGGCTGCCACGATGGCATCGAGCGTTTCATCTTCGCCGACGCCGGTCAACAAAGGCAGCCCGCTGATCACGGTAAATTGATCCGTAATTTCTTGCGGCATGCTGGTGGTAGCCACAATCACATCAGCATTGATTCTTTCAGGGAACATTTCAGCGACCCGATACTGATGAACCTCAATATCGATTCCCTTAGACTCACAATAATCCTGTACTTTTACCCGCAACATGGACGAGGTCGCGATTCCAGTTGCACATACCAAATAAACTACCTTCATAAAATAACCTCATCAAAATAGATTTTTCCTGATAAAAAAGCCCTTATCGAACACCTCCTTCCAGATTAACACCGCATTTACAAAATGTATTCGGTCTTTTCATTGACCACATGAACCATGACTTGCGCTTTCTTCAATTCCTGCAGCAAAGCCTTGGGGGGTTCTTCATTTGTTATCAGATGGTTCACAGCGGATAGAGGTCCAAAATACGAAAAAGCAATTCGCTGGAATTTTGAGGCGTCCGCCAGCAAATAAACCTCTTTAGCGCTTTTGAGCATGGCTTTTTTTACCTGGGCATCCTGCATGTCATATTCAGTCAAACCTGCTTCCACGTCTATTCCACCCGAACCGAGGAATAATTTGTCGACAAAGATTTCACGAAAAGCCAGATAAGCCAGGTCACCCACCATGGATTTTTCACTCTGTCTGACCACACCACCCGAGACGATCACGCGCATCTGTTTTTCGTCGCCCAGCAGATTGGCAATCAGCAGGCTGGGGGTGATGATGGTCAAATTTTGCCTGCCGATCAAATTCATGGCCAATTCCATGGTGGTGGAACCGATATCAATGGCAAGGCTATCGCCATCGACAACCATACCGGCGGCATACTTGCCGATAATCTTTTTCGCTGGTATATTTTTACTTGATCGGGAAACCAGGGGAGGGTCAAAACTGCGGCCGTAAAAAGCGACCGCGCCGCCATGCACGCGGCGAACGATATTCATGTTCTCCAGCTCGATTAAGTCGCGTCGGACGGTCATTTCCGAGACTTTGAACGTACTCGCGAGCTCGGAAACGCTGACAGAACCCTTTTTTTCGATCCTGTCGATAATTTGCGACAAGCGACTATTTTGGATATCCATGTTTGGTTTCAAACATATCTTACAATATATTTGTTTGTTTTTCAAGATAATTAACAATCTCGAACCTTAAATATTTCATTTTCCACAAATTCAGGCAAATCGACAGTATATTAAGGCATTTTTTAGGGATTTTTAAAATAAGGTTGACAATATGCCAAAATCACATATAATCTAATTCGCTTGCGGGCGTAGTTCAATTGGTAGAACGCTTCCTTGCCAAGGAAGAGGTTT
>CALGUJ010000241.1 GCA_937902055.1 uncultured Pelolinea sp. | reverse complement strand
TTCCCGACCGTGGCGGCGATCGTGATCGCGACGGCCGGCGTGATCGCCATGTCCACGCCCTTCGCAGTGGATGCGCGAGTCCGGTACGCCCGGTATTTCAAATATTTCCTGCCCTGGATCAAAAAAGAGAAAAAAACCGGCCGGAATGAGTCACCTTTCCAGGATCACGTGGAATACCCGGCGTATTCCGCCGGCGCGTTGGCGGAATTATATGATGCCATTCAAACCATGCGTCAATCCCTGGCGCAGGTCGCCGCGCCAGTCTTGTTGATCAACTCAAAGGTAGATCCAACCGTGCCTGTTGAGCATGCCAGCCGCATCCGTACATTGTTGATTAACAGCCCGGTGCAGCAGGTAATGCTGGAACGCAGCGGACACGTGATCACCGAGGATGTGGAACGCGAAACCGTATTTGAGGCTGCCGATCAATTCATCGACCTGCATTCCGGAAAGAAATAGAACCCCCATGTCCATCACGATTCAAACTTTTATATTAGGCCCCATCCAGAACAATACTTATCTTGTGATCGATGACGAAAGCAAACAGGCTGCGCTGGTCGATCCCTCTACTCCCAGTAAACTGGTTCTGGATTATCTCGAAAACAATAACCTCGAATTGCGGTTGATCCTCATCACCCATGCTCATTTTGACCATATCAGCGGCGTGCATTGGTTCCGTAATTGGAACAACCGCGCGATTCCGGTCGCCATGCATGCGCTGGATTTGGAGCTTTGGCGGGATGGCGGCGGCTCAAGGGATTTTGGGTTTGAGCTAAAGCCCGGCGCCGACCCGGATTTGCTGGTTGTGGATGATCAGATCATACCTTTGGGAAAAACATCCTTTAAAGTGCTGCATACCCCCGGCCATTCCCACGGGCATGTGACCTACATCGCAGAACGTGATCGAGCGGCTTTTTGCGGTGATTTGATCTTTTATCACGGTATCGGCCGCACGGATCTGCCGGTGGGTAACGAGGCCGATCTATTCTCCAGTATTCGTGAAAAGATCCTTACCCTACCCGAAGATACCATCCTGTACCCCGGCCATGGAGATAAAACCAGCGTTAAAGAAGAAAAAGCCCACAATCCATTTCTCTAGATTTCCTAATCGCAAGTAATTGATAATTTAAAAAGAAAGGTGCCGCCCGGAATTTCCTCCAGCAGCACCTTTTGTCTTTACTATAAACTAATTTATTTGGCGAATTCAACCGCGCGCATTTCGCGAATAACCGTCACCTTAATTTGCCCGGGATATTGCATGGTTTCTTCAATGTTCTTGGCGATATCCCGCGCCATGCGTGTGGATTCCAGGTCGTCCACCATTTCGGGTTTGACGATGATGCGGACTTCGCGTCCGGCCTGGATGGCATAAGCCTGGTTGACACCCTTATAAGCATGCGCCATTTCTTCCAGCGCGCGCAGGCGTTTGACGTATTGCTCCAGGTTTTCACGGCGGGCGCCGGGGCGGGCGCCTGAAATGGCGTCAGCCGCTTCCACGATCACAGCTTCGAGCGATTGCTGCTCGCTTTCGTGGTGATGCGATTCGATCGCGTTGATCACAGCAGGATTCAAGCGATAGCGCCGGCAGAATTCTGCGCCGATCACGGCATGGGTGCCTTCCGTATTATGATCCATGGCTTTGCCGATATCGTGCAGCAAACCGGCTGCTTTGGCAACCTCGGTGTCAGCGCCAATCTCAACAGCGATCAAGCCGGCGATCATGGCCGACTCAACCGCATGCGTCAATTGATTCTGCCCGTAAGAAGTGCGGAATTTCAGACGCCCCAGCATACGCAGTACGTCCATCGGCAATCCGGCCACGCCGGCGTCAAAGGCAGCCTGTTCACCGGCTTGTTCGATAACGCGCTGGACTTCTTTTTCCTCTTCCGCCAGGATTTTTTCGATGTGCGCCGGATGTATACGGCCGTCCGAGATCAAGCGTTCCAGTGGACGCCGGGCAATTTCACGCCGGGTGGGGTCGAAGCAGGAAATCGTCACCGCTTCGGGTGTATCGTCCACGATTACGTCAACGCCGGCAGCCTGCTCGAAAGCGCGGATGTTGCGGCCATTACGGCCAACAATGCGGCCTTTCATCTCCTCGTTCGGCAATGAAACCGTCGAGGTCGTCACCTGCGCCACCTGGTCGGAAGCCACGCGCTGGATGGTTTCCGTGATCAGTTCACGCGCGCGTTTCTCGCCTTCCTGGCGGGCTTCCGCTTCGATCTGGCGAATGATGCGCGCCATGTCGCCGCGGGCTTCTTTCTCGACTTCAGTTAATAATTCCTGTTTGGCTTCTTCCACAGTCATGTGAGAAACCTGCTGGAGTTTATCCAACTGGTCAGCATAAAGCTTCTCGACTTCATTGGCGCGTTTATCCACCGTGCTCTGGCGTTTGTTGACCTGGATTTCGCGCTGCTCCAGACGCTCGATGCGGCTATCCAGTTCAGTCCTGCGCTTTTGCAGCCGTTCGTCCTCGTGCGATAAGTCCATTCGGCGGCGGCTGATCTCGGCTTCGCTCTCCTGTTTAATCTTCAGAGCGTTATCGCGAGCTTCCAACTCGATCACCGTTGCCTTATCTTTGGCTTCCTGCAAAATTTGTTCGGCTTTTTCGTGCTCGGTTTTTCGCTGCATTCGAGCGATCAACTGACCACCGATAAAAGACAGAACCAGGACAGCCAGGACGCTGATGATTATCACCGTTCCCAAATTATCCATATTTTCCTCTTTTACTTCCTTCCAATTTTCGATTTGTGACCAACTGATTGATAGTTTCCTTGATTACGTCATACGAGAATGCCCTGCGGGCCAAAACTCCTTGCATTTTTTTTACAAATTCTGCATCATCCAAATTTGATAATCGATTCAAGTATTTACTGCCCAAGGCGTACGCCAATTCTGCATCTTCAGGCGCGGTTTCAATCGCATTTTGAATGGCAGCCTCTGAAATACCTTTGTTTTTCAATTCATACATGTAAAAACGCCTGCTGCGCGGCTTGGATTGCGAGCGGCTCTCCACCCAATCCTGCGCAAAACGCGCATCATCCAAATATTTTTTTTCTACCAATTCCGTTAAAACCCGTTCAATGACTCCCTCTTCAAAACCACATTTAGTCAATCTGGCACGGATTTCTTTTTCGGACCGCGGTTGGTAAGCAATAAAATGTAACGCTTTCTGCAGTGCTTTTTCGTAATGATCTCTATCCAGCAGCGATCGGATTCTGTTTTCATCCAATTGCTCGCCCTTTTTCAACCATGCGCCGATAAATCTGCTGATTCCAAACGCAAATTGGTAATCAATATAAACATTGATCCTCTGCGGATCGTTCTTTTGCGGCTCCAGTGCAGTGATAATATGATCCATAATAAAAAAACCATAACCTTTCTCAGGCTACGGTTTTGCGCGGTTATCTCGATTAAAAAAATGCTGAAATAATTTCAGGATTATGGCCAGCGTCTTTTATACGCTGTCTTTTGGTTGATACAAAGACAAAATCAATAAATCCTTGAAGTATTTCAAAATCATTATTTTTCAGATCCCAGCTGCCCAATTTTGCATGGGCAGGTTTATTCGCAAAAATCGTTAGCCTTGAAAAGGCGAAAATCCTAAGTTGATACTAGCTTAAATTATACAATATTTTAAGGAATTTTGATGCTTTTCAGAAAATTTCATTAGGCTATAATTTCCCTTAATAGGGATTCTTTTGAATATGAAAAATTTCCTCATCACCGGCGGCGCAGGATTTATCGGATCGAATTTCATACATCATGTCCTGAACCATCGGGATTCTTTCCATGTAATCAACCTGGACGATCTCACCTATTCGGGGAACCTGGATAACCTCAAGGATATTCAGAACCTGGACCACTATCAATTCATCAAGGGAAATATTTGCGACCCTGAAGCAATTAATTGTCTCTTCCAGAAATATAGCTTTGATGCTGTCATCCATTTCGCGGCTGAATCGCACGTTGATCGTTCGATTCAGAACCCGATGCAATTTATTGAAACCAATGTGGTCGGCACCGCCAATCTTTTACGCAACGCGTTGGTTTTTTGGGAGAAACTGGAACCCGGACAAAAAAGCGCTTTCCGCTTCCTGCATGTTTCGACTGATGAGGTTTTTGGTTCCCTTGATGCAAACGATCCTCCGTTTTCCGAAACCACTCCCTACGCGCCCAATTCTCCTTACGCGGCATCCAAGGCAGCCAGCGATCACCTGGTGCGGTCTTATTTTCAAACATACGGCTTTCCAGCCATTATCACCAATTGCTCCAATAATTACGGGCCGTTCCAATTCCCTGAAAAGTTGATTCCCTTGATCATCCTGAACGCGATTGCCGGTAAACCCCTGCCCATTTACGGCGACGGCCGGCAGATCCGCGATTGGCTTTACGTCCTCGATCACTGTCAGGCGCTATTGGCTGTTTTGGAAAAAGGGAAAATTGGCGAAACCTATAATATCGGCGGCAACAACCAGCCGACCAATTTGGACATTGTCCGCCAGATTTGTTCCATACTGGATGAACTCCGCCCGGATTCCCCATTCAAACCTCACAATCAACTCATCCAGTTCGTCCCCGATCGCCCCGGCCATGACCGGCGTTATGCCATGGACACCCGAAAAATTGAAAGGGAAATCGGCTGGCAACCCGGAGAGAATTTGGAAAGCGGATTATTGAAAACGGTAAAATGGTATCTGGATCATCCGGATTGGGTGGAAAATATTCAGCGAAAACCAGATTATCAGGCATGGATGAATGTGAATTACTCGCAGAGAGGAGCAGGCAAGCGATGAAAGGGATCATTCTGGCAGGAGGAAAGGGCACTCGGCTTTATCCGGTGACCTATGGCGTCAGCAAGCAATTGCTGCCAATTTACGACAAGCCCATGATCTATTACCCGCTATCCATGCTCATGTTTGCGAATATCCGGGACATCCTGATTATCACCACGCCCGAACATCAAAACAATTTCGTGAGCGTTTTGGGTGATGGCAGCCAGTGGGGTTTGACATTTTCCTACGCCACGCAAACACATCCCCGCGGTTTGGCGGATGCTTTTCTGGTGGGCCGGGAGTTTGTCGCAGGCCAACCGGTTGCCATGACGCTGGGCGATAATATTTTCTTCGGGCGCGGTCTGATCAGTTTGCTGCAGAATGCCGCGAGGGTCAAAGAAGGAGCGACCGTTTTTGCTTACCCGGTCAGGAATCCGCGCGAATTTGGGATCGTTGAGGTGGATAAGGACGGCAAGGCAATCAGCATCGAAGAAAAACCGGAAACCCCAAAATCGAACCTGGCTGTACCCGGGATCTATTTTTACGACCATCACGTCTGCGAATATGCCGCCAGCCTGAAACCTTCCAGTCGCGGTGAATTGGAGATCAGCGACCTGAATCGTATTTATCTTGACAAAGGCCAACTTCACGTCGGGATTCTTGGGCGTGGTGTCGCCTGGTTGGATGCCGGTACGCACGAATCACTCTTGCAGGCTTCCGTTTTTGTACAAACCGTCGAGGAGCGGCAGGGTTTGATGATTTCCTGCCCGGAAGAAATCGCCTACCGCCAGGGTTTCATCGATAAGGCCCAACTGCTCCACCTGGCCGGCGATCATCATAATAATCAGTACAATCAATATCTACTGGACCTGGCAAACGAAAGTTAAGCCAGCGTTCCGCGTTAATGACCATGCTTGAAAAAATCAGAAAACACGATCTTTTTCCATTATTACTTCTGGGGCTTGGTTTTGCCGTATATGGTTTATTGATTCCTTTCCTCGGTTTCTACTGGGATGATTTCCCGTACCTGTGGTTCCGGCACGTATCGGGTGTTTCCGGTGTGATGCAGGCTATTGCGCTTGATCGGCCTCTGCTGGCGGTTTTCTACAGTCTTCCCATGTCCATTTTGGGAGAAACACCCTGGATCTGGCAAATCGCCGCAATTTTCGCCCGTTGGTTATTCACGTTAAGCTGTTTCAAGGTCTTGCTTGCGCTATGGCCTGAAAAAAAGAACGAGATGAAGCTCATCGCCCTGCTGGTACTGGTTTTCCCTGGATTCAGCCAGCAGTGGATTTCGGTTATCTATACCCACGTATTCCTTGTACTGGCGTTGTATTTCTATTCTCTGGTATTATTCATCAACCAGGTACGGGCTGGTCGTTTTCAGTGGTTCGTATTTATCCCGCCAATCTTGTTATCGATTATTTGCATGACGGCCGTGGAATATGTGGCCGGGCTGGAGTTGTTGCGGCCGTTTATCATCTTCTTCATTCTTAATGAAAATCAGGTTGGTAATTTTAAGGATAAACTGGGACGAACCTTGCGCTTATGGCTGCCCTATCTGGTTCCCTTTATTCTCTTCCTCATTTACCGGGTCTATTTTGCGTCATCGGTGTTGTATAAATTCCAGCAAATGGATAGCATTACCGGCAGCCCATTGCGCGCCATAGCTGGTTTGGTCGCCCGTCAGTTCATGAATTTGTATGCCAGCACTTTACCGGTCTGGGGGCAAGTTTTCAAGCCGTTTTTTGATTTCAATTTTTCCACCATCTTCTCTAAACTCTATATAGCAGCCTTCCTCATGTTCTTCGCTGGAATGCTTTTCATATCAAGTCGATTGGGTAAAGCGCGCTCTTCCGGTAAAAGATGGATCCTCCCCCTGGTGATCGGTTCGCTCTTGTCGCTCTTGGCTGCCGGTTTGCCGTTTTGGGCGGCTAATTTGAGTCCAAGCATCAATTTTCCCAGCGATCGCGTGCTGCTGCCCTTTATACTCGGCTCTTCAGCTTTGCTCTTTTCGCTGTTTTTCATTTTGGACAGCAATAAAGCCTTGTTCCGTATATTGTTCAGTCTCGCTTTCACGCTTTCTGCTACTTTCCAGCTTTATCAGGCAAACCAATTTCGCGCAGATTGGGATTATTTTTCTCAATATTTTCAACAGCTTTCCTGGCGCATCCCATCATTGCAGGACAATACGCTGCTCGTTACCGACAAGCTGCCCCTGCACTTCTACAGTGATAATTCGCTCACTGCCGCCTTCAACTGGGTCTTCAACGTCGATTCGCCGGGGGAAAGCGCTGATTTGCCTTACCTGATCAACTATACCGAATCCCGCCTGGGATATAGCTTATCTTCACTGAAACCCGGTACGGAAATCAACCATAATTACCGCATATTGAACTTCAAGGGTTCCACAGATCGGATGATCCTGTTTTACGTCCATACACCCGGTTGTGTTCACATTGTTGACCCACGCCTGGATGACGAAAACCCGCTGCTGCCAGCCGTCCTGCGGGATCACGCTTCCAGCTCGCGCGTGGACCTGATCGAGGAGGATTTCAAGCAGAATGACGCTTTCTTCCTCTCAGGCAACTCCGGCAATTCCTGGTGCTATTATTACCAAAAAGCGAGTCTGGCGGCAAGCAAAGGGAAATGGCAGGATATTGTCAGCCTGGCGGAAATAGCTTTCACCCTGGACGATCATCCCAATGATGCGTCTGAACGCTTCCCTTTCATTGAAGCTTACGCGCGCACTGGGGACTGGAACCGCGCCGTTCAACTCAGCCGCGATACCGCCCAGATTTCCAAGCTCTACCAACCCATGTTGTGCAAATTATGGAATATTTTGAACGCGGAAATCCCGGGCGACGAGAAGAATGAGGCCGTGGGACAAATTTCGAATGAGATTGGTTGTAGCCTGAATTGATTATATGACTATCCGCAATGGCTAAATCCGTTAAATCCTTCTTTTCCACTGAAAATAAACAGTCGCTTCTGATCTACGCCTGGTTGTTCTTCCTGTGCGTTTTAAGTTATGGGATTCTGATTCCGAAACTGGGTTTCTATTGGGATGACCTGCCGATTTTGTTTCAGTATAAAACTTTCGGCGCAAGCGGTTTCCCGGCGTTTTTAGCATCAGACCGGCCTTACTCGGCCTGGATCTTTATGTTGACTACGTCTTTGTTTCATTTCAACCCCCTGGGCTATCACTTGCTGGCGTTCGTTTTGCGTTTGGCCAGCGTGATCCTGTTTTATCGGATATTTCTCACGCTTTGGCCGGAGAAAACCCAATCGGCGGCAGTCGCTTCCGCAATTTTCGCAATTTACCCGGGCTTTCATCAGCAGCCCATCGCGTTGATTTATTGTCATCATTTCAGCGTCCTGATCTTCTTTCTTCTCTCGGTATTGTTGATGCTGAGAAATGCCCAACGGGAAAAGTTCAACTGGTACTGGGGCATTCTGTCCTGGCTGCTGGCTCTTGGCATGTTCTCTATCGAAAATTTTGCTACATTGGAAATGATCCGCCCTGTTTTGTTGGGATTTGTGTTGTTTCCGAAGTATTCAACCATCAAGGATACACTTAAAGCTGTTCTGAAAATCTGGCTGCCTTATTTTCTCATTTTTTGCGCTTTCATGGTGTGGCGCGTATTTATATTCAAATTTCCGACTTACGAACCAGATTTATTGGAAGGCTATGCTTCCAGTCCCGTTTCCACCTTGACTGCGCTGCTGTCCCGAATCCCTAAAGATTTTTATACCGTAACGATTGGCGCCTGGGCCAAATCTTTCCAGCTCCCGCAAATCAGCCATTTCGGAACCGCCGCTACATATCTATTCTGGGTTTTGATTGCCGTTTCTTTGCTCATTTCTTTGTTCGTAATCGGCATGCTCACTCCCGATCGAGAGGATTCAACCGGCAAACCTCGAAAAATCCATGCCGAATGGCTTTTTGCGGCGTTTATCCTGTATTTCCTGGCCGGTTCGATCGTATGGGTGCTGGAGATGCCATTCGAGATCGAGTTTGCCTGGGATCGCATGACCCTGGCTTTCATGCCCGGTGTCGCACTGCTGGCTGCCTGGCTGTATTCCCTGCCGCGTAAATCAAAAATCCTGGCGAATTTCCTGGCTTGCGCCTTGATCAGCATGGCAGTTGGCGCCCATTTTGAAAACGGTATGAGCTATAAACGCGATTGGGAGAACATGCAGGATCTGTTCTGGCAGCTTTCCTGGAGAATGCCCGAGCTGGAAAAAGGCACCACTGTTCTGGGTTCCGACATCGGAATCAATTACTACAGCGATAACTCATTAACTGCCCCTCTGAATTTGCTCTATTCCCCCGACAATCACAACACCAGTCTGGATTACGTCTTCTATTATTCAGAAGTACGCGTCGGAACGCGTCTGCCATCATTAGACAAGGACTTACCGATTCGTCAGCGTTACCGGTCTTTTCTCTTCACTGGATCCACCAATCAGATCGTGGCTATAAAATACAATCCTCCGGCTTGCCTGCAGGTAATGGATCGTATTTACGCCAATTCGATTAGTTTGCCAAATCTTTCAGAAATGCAAACGGCGGAATTAAAATTGACTGACCTGTCGCTGATCCGGTCCGATTCTGCCCATCAACCTCTGGCTGAAATTTTTTCCAGCCAAACTGAAACGGGTTGGTGTTATTATTTCGAAAAAGCCGACCTGGCGCGCCAACTCGGAAATTACGAAGAAGCGGTTTCTCTTGGGGAAGAAGCCATCCGAAAAGGTTTCGCCCCGCGCGCTGCCTCCGAATGGCTGCCATTTTTAGAAAGCAATATCCGATTGGAAAATTGGGAACGCACGGATTACATCGCTGACGAGATCGCCCGGTCGACAGGTAATTACCGCGATGGACTGTGTAATACCCTGAAAAGACTGTCGAAAGATACGGAAATCGCCAACAGCGATAAACTAGTAGAATATATGCAAGGATACAATTGTCCCTGACAGGCAGGCGGTCAATGAAAAAGAATATCTCCATTGTCATTCCCGTTTATAACAGCGAAAAAACGCTGGTCGAATTGACCAACCGTATTATGGATGCCCTTCCCAAAATATGCGATCGTTTTGAAATCATCCTGGTCAATGACGGCAGCCATGACAGCAGTTGGCAGGTAATCCGGGAATTGGCGCACCGGCAGCCATCGATTGTAAAAGGTTTGAATTTGATGCGCAATTACGGTCAGCATAATGCCCTTTTATGCGGTATTCGATCGGCGCGGTATGAAATCACCGTTACGCTGGATGATGATCTGCAGCACCTTCCGGAGGAGATTTTTAAGCTCATTGAAAA